>JACCSF010000047.1 GCA_013813135.1 Thermoleophilaceae bacterium
GGTGGTGGGCCGTCGTTCCGGCGGCCCAGGACGTTGTGGGCGGCGAACGCCAGCAACCTGCGGTTCTCGTACACGATCCACCCCACGAAGACGATCACCATCACGACGATCCCGATCCATGTCAGGACCATGTAGGACCCCGCTGCGCCGGTGCCCCCGTCGCCGTACGTGGAGCCGGGGCCGAACGTCATGAACCCGGCGCAGTCCTGGTAGTTGGCCTGAAGGATGAAGTCGGCGACGTCGTCCGCCGGCTTTGCCCCCTCCACGTGCGTGACGCAGTCAGGCGCGCTGTTGATGATCGCTGGCATCGCCCCTCCTTACCTCGTCACCCGTTCGCGGCCGTCGCCCACAAGCTCGAGGGCCTCCCGGAGTATCACCGCATCCGCTTCCACCAGTGTCCCGTCCGGCTCGACGAGCACGGCGGGCCGAACCGGAATTTCAGGCAAATAGATGTCGGGTTCGTATTCGACGGTGTCGAGTCCGGCTATCTCCACCTCAGGCGGCACGCGCAGCAGGTTGAGTCTCCTGAGCACCCACGACGAGACCCAGCCGGTCAGGAAGCCGAGCGGGACGAAGGTGGCCACTCCTATCAGCTGACCGCCGATGCTCGTGTCGACGTTGTTGATGCCGGTCGGGTAGCCGGCCGCGAACACGCCGACCCAGATGATCCCCAGAAAGCCCGATACGCCGTGGACGGCCACCGCGCCGACAACGTCGTCCACGCGCGCCTTCTTCTCGATCCAGTTGCCGGCGTAGACGGCGAGCACGGCGGTGAGCATCGAGATCAGGTAGGCCATGGTGGGCGCGTAGACGTCCGCGCCGGCGGACACGCCGATCACGCCCGCAAGGCCGCCGGACACGGTCCAGAACGGGTCGCCACGGCTGGCGAAGTAGCCACCGGTGAACCCGCCCGCGAAGCCGAAGGTGATCACCATGGCGATCGAGCCGAGCGTGGTCGGGCTCAGGTAGATGTTGGCCCAGCCCGGGAAGGCCGTGGAGGCGATCACGAGGCACGCCGCGTAGAAGGCGTAGAAGCCCGTAAAGATCAGCATCAGCCCCAGCAGCGTGATGTGCAGGTTGTTGGGGCGGAAGGTCCGCGCCAGGCCTTCCTTCGTGTACTTGCCTATTCGTGGCCCGAGGTTGAACAGGACCCCGAGCGTGAAGGCGCCGGCGACGCCGTGCACGACGGCGGATGCGATCGAGTCGTGGAAGCCGAAGCGCAGCGTCATCCAGCCGCCCGCGCTCCAGCCCCAGGCCGCGTCGAGGATCCACACGACCGAGCCGAGGATCGCGGCGAGCACCAGGTAGGCGGACAGTCGCACGCGCTCCAGCAGCGCTCCCGACATGATCGACGCGGTCGTCCACGAGAACAGCAGGAACGCCAGGAAGAAGACCAGGTTGATGTTGTTCGTCAGGTTCGGTCCGAAGGCGTCGCTCCAGGGGATGCCGCCCTGACAGGCCGCCGCGGTGAAATCGGTCGAGTTCGGGCCGATCGGCAGGCCGGGCTGGTTGCAGTTGTAGATCCACCAGCCGAAGTAGTAGAAGGTCGGCGTGACCGCGGCGATCGTGAGGATGTTCTTCATCGCCGTGGCCATCACGTTCTTGCGACGAGCGACCCCTGCCTCGTAGGTCATGAAGCCTGCGTGGATGAGCCACATCAGGACGACGGTCCAGAAGTAGAACTGCTCCCCGAGGATCACACTGTCGAGGCTCTGCGCCTCGGCGCTAGCCGCCTCCTCGAGGTTCTGGACCTGCGCAAGGACGAAGTCGATCATCCAACCCTCCACGCTCGCGGGCGCTCCAAGACAGCGCGACGGTATCTGCGTCGTGCGGATTGGTGCAATGGGATTCCGTACATCTCTTGCACCGTTTGGGTGTTAGATATGCACATAGGGCGGTCGGTCGGCCGCGGCTACGATCAGCCGACGGAAAGGAGGGCTCGCGTGGCGGTTTCCCCAGTCACCGGGGGCGGTGACGTTCTCGCTCGCGTGCGGCGTGAGAACGAAACGCTGTACGCGGTCATCAAGACGGTCTCATCGTCGCTGGCCCTCGACCGCGTACTCGGCGGCATCGTCGAGATCGCCACCGACGCGACCGGCTGCCACGCCTGCTTCATCTACTTCGTGGAGGGCGACCGCCTCGTCCTGCGCGCAGCCTCGCCGCGTTACTCGGAGCTCGTCGGCAGCTTGGGGTGGGGCCTCGACGAGGGGTTGACGGGCTGGGTGGCGCGCACCAAGACGCCCGAGTTCATCCGCGAGCGCGCGCTCGAGGACCCGCGCATGAAGTACGTGCCCGAGCTCGACGAGGAGCGCTTCCAGTCGATGGTCGCCGTGCCGATCCTCGCCCGCGACGGCGACGTGATCGGCGTGGTGGTGCTGCACACCGAGGCGCCGCGCGAGTTCGACGACGACGTGGTCAAGTTCCTCGTCCACACCGCCTCGCTGGTGGCGGGAGCGATCGAGAACGCCCAGCTCTACGAGGAGGCGCGGCGGCGGGTGGATGCGCTCACCACGCTCACCCAGTTGAGCCAGTCGCTGGCGGCGGTCACGCTGCGCGAGGACCTCTATGACGCGGTGACGCGCGGGGCGCGCCAGCTGCTCGGCGCGGACGCCTGCCAGATCTGGCGGCTCGACCCAGATGCAGACGAGCTGGCGCTGGCGGGCGCCGATCCGCCGGACACGCCCGAGTCGAGCGTCCGGCCGGGGCGCGCCGCGCTGCTGCTCGACCTGATGCGCCGGGAACAGGGCGCGCGACGCACCTCAGGCGTGGTGGCCCCCGACGACGACGGCCTGCTGGTGGTGCCGCTCGTGGCCGGCGACGAGCAGCTCGGCATCCTCAGCTGCGTGGTCCACGGGCGCGGTTTCGGCGCGGGGGACGCGGAGCTGCTGCTGGCGGTCGCGAACCAGACGGCGGTGGGCCTCAAGAAGGCCGAGCTGATCGAGCGCCTGACCGCCGAGAACATCGTCAAGGACATGTTCGAGGCGCTCGCCGCCGGCGCGGTGCAGACCGGCGAGGCAAAGGCCGCGGACGCCCGCTGCGACCTCAACCGCCCACACGTGTTCATCCACGCCGAGCGCGCGGCCGGCCGGCCGGACGGGCTGCCCTGGCCGGAGCTCGCCGCGCGCGTGCAGGCTCGCCTCCAGCGGGTCTACCCGCGCGCGTTCTTCGACGCTCGCCACGACGGGCTGCGCGCGCTCGCCCCGCT
>JACCSF010000050.1 GCA_013813135.1 Thermoleophilaceae bacterium
AGGCCCAGGCCGAGTGCCTCGGCATCGTGGCCTACCTCCAGCCCGTGTCGCGGCCCGAGATCGCCCGCATCCGCGGCGTGGCGTCGGAGTCCGCGGTGGGCACGCTGCTCGAGCGCGGCCTGATCGAAGAGTCGGGGCGCTCGCGGTTCGGGGCGGTGCTCTACCGCACCTCCGAGCTGTTTCAGAAGCTGTTCGGCCTGACCGGCCTCGACGCGCTGCCGGACCCGGCCGTCTTCGACCCGTCCCCCGAAGAGGAGGGCGAGCTGCGCGAGCGGCTCCTGCGGGCCGGGGAGCAGCGCGCGCAGGTCACGCCCGGCTGAGCGGCGCCCACCGATGCCCGGCTTTCGCCAGCAGCTCGACACGCTGGAGCGCTGGCGTCGCCTGCCGGCGCTCGAGGAGCTCGACCCGCCTGGCGCCAGGGTCGCCCTGACGTTCGACGACGGGCCCGACCCGGACGCCACGCCCGCCGTGCTCGAGGCGCTCGAGGCGGCGGGCGCGCGGGCGACGTTCTTCCTGGTCGGCGAGCAGGTGGAGGCCCACCCGGAGCTGGCGCGCGAGATCGCGGCGCGCGGGCACGCTGTGGGCATGCACAGCCACAGCCATGTGGAGCAGGACCAGCTGTCCGACCCGCGTGCCGACTTCGACGCCACCGGCGCAGCCATCCGGAGGGCCACCGGGCTGGACGCCACGTTCTACCGGCCGCCCTTCGGGCGCTTCAGCGAGGACACCTACGCCGAGTGCCTGCGCAGGCGGCTGGCGCCGGTGTACTGGTCCGGGTGGGGCTGCGACTGGGAGCCGATCCCGCCCGCCCGCATTGCCGACGTGGCCGTCCGCGACCTCGAGCCCGGCACGATCCTGCTACTGCACGACTCGGCGCGCTACGCCTACCGCAGCAGCGCCCTGCCCACCGCCCAGGCGCTTCCAGACATCCTCGCCGCTGCGCGCCAACGCGGCCTCGAGCCGGTCGCCCTCGGGCCCTAGCCCGCGGCCAGCTCCAGCTTCGCCTCGCGGAACTCCTCGCCGATGTCCTGGAGGGTCTGGAGCATCGCGTCGCTCGCGGGCGACGGGTAGGCGCCCTCGAGCCGTGCGGCCCACACGCGCCGCACGGGCGTCTCGGCGAGCTTTCGCACCACCACGCCGGGATGGACGGCGGTGAGCGCCAGCCGCGGCAGCAGCGTGACGCCGACCCGGGCCGCCACCAGCGCCTGGACCGCCGTGGTCTCGTCCACCTCGAACGCGACGCGCGGCTCGAAGCCGGCCTCGCGGCAGAGGCTGCGCATGATGCGCCGGCAGCCGCCGCTGTTGCTGGAGGCCACCCACGGCTCCTCCGCCAGGTCCGCCAGGTTGACCCGGCGGCGCTTGGCGAGCGCGTGCCCTGCGGGGAGAATCGCGTCGTAGCCGTCGTCGAGCAGGTGGGTCAGCTCGAGGTCGGCGCCGATCAGCTCGGGCACCGACGGGTGGTCATAGACGAGCGCGAGGTCGGCGTCGCCGGCCCGCAGCCGCGCGGCCGCCTCGTCGGGCTCGGCTTCCTGCATGGACAGCTCCACGTGGGGGTGGCGCTCGTGGAAGGCCGCGACCGCGCGCGGCGCCAGCGTGGCGCCGCCGCTCTGGAACGAGATCAGGCGCAGTCGCCCGCCGCGCAGCCCGGCCAGCGCGGCCAGCTCCTCCTCGGCGGAGTCGATGCGGGCGAGGATCGCGTCCGCGTGCGCCACGACCACGCGCCCAGCGTCGGTCAGGCGCACGCCACGGCGGCCGCGCTCCACCAGCTGAGTGCCGGTTTCGCGCTCCAGCGCCGCCACGTGTTGCGACACCGCCGACTGCGTGAAGTTGAGCGCCTCGGCCGCGGCGGAGAATGAGCCGCACGATGCGACCTCGCGCAGGACCCGCATGCGGCGCACGTCGAGCATCAGCACAGCTTATCGCGCCCCGAAGACATCTTCATTTGGACTGATGGCAGCTCTCTGCCATCCTGGCGACCGATGTCGCGACGCTCATGGCTGCTGCTCGGGTTGCTCTCAGCCCTCTGGGGCGCCTCCTATCTGTTCATCAAGGTCGCGCTCGAGGACGACATGGCGCCCACGGTGATCGTGTTCGTGCGAACCGCGCTCGCCGCGCTCGTGCTGCTGCCGCTGGCGGCGCGCGCCGGCGCGCTGGGCGGCCTGCGGGCCAACCTCGTCCCGATCCTGGTGCTGGCCGTGGTGCAGATGGGCGGGCCGCTGCTGCTGATCGCGCTCGGCGAGCGCGAGATCACCTCGTCGCTCACCGGCATCCTCGTCGCCACTGCGCCGATCTTCACCTTCCTGCTGGCCTTCACCCTCGACGGCGAGGAACGCGCCTCCGGGCTGAGCCTCGCCGGGGTCGTGATCGGCATCGCGGGCGTCGCGATGCTCCTCGGGGTCGACGCCGGCGGCGGCGCCGCGGCGCTCGCCGGCGGCCTGATGGTCGTGCTGGCGAGCTTCGGCTACGGCGTGGGCGCTTGGTTCGTCAAGCGCCGCGTCCGCGACGTGCAGCCGATGGCGATGGTGGGCGCCACCACGGCGACGGTGGCGGTGCTGATGGCGCCGTTCGCCGCGCTGGCCGCGCCATCGCACGCCCCTGGCCTCGCCGCGACCGGCTCGCTCGCTGCGCTGGGCGTGCTCTGCACCGGGCTGGCGTTCGTGATCTTCTACTCGCTCGTGTCGAGCGATGGTCCGGCGAAGGCCTCGCTCGTCGGCTACATCGCGCCCGGCTTCAGCATCTTCTACGGCATCACCCTGCTCGACGAGAGCTTCACCGTCGCGACGGCTGCCGGCCTGTTCCTGATCCTTGGGGGCTCGTGGCTCGCGGCCGAGGGCCGGCCCCCGTGGGTGGCGCGCTCAGCCGCGGGCGGCGAGCTGGCCGCAGGCGGCGTCGATGTCGCGGCCGCGGGTGAGACGCACCGTGCTGCGGACGCCGCGTCCCTCGAGAACGGCGCGAAACGCCGCGATGGCGTCGCGGCCTGAGCCGCGAAAGCCGGCGTCGGTCGGGTTGTAGGGGATCAGATTGAGCTTGAACGCCTTGCGGGGGACGAGCGCGGCGGCAAGCTCGAGCGCCTGCTCGTAGCGGTCGTTCACGCCCTCCAGCATCAGATACTCGACGAATACCTGGCGCCGGCGCGCCTCGTGCCAGCGCAGGCACGCTGCCAGCACGTCGGGCAGCGGATAGCGCTCGTTCACGGGCATCAGCTCGGACCGCAGTGAGTCGTCCGAGGCGTGCAGCGAGAGCGCCAGCCGCGCCGGCGGCCCCTCGCTCGCCATGCGCTCGATCCCGGGAATCCAGCCGACCGTGGAGATCGCCGTGTTCGAGGTCGCGATCCCGAGCTCTGGGAGGCGCTCGCAGGCGGCCAGCACGTTGTCGAGGTTCATCAGCGGCTCGCCCATGCCCATGAAGACGGCGTGATTGACCGCATCGCTCCTGCGGAAATGCAACGCCTGGTCGAGGATCTCGGAGACCGTCAGGTTGCGGCCGAACTTCATCCGGCCGGTGGCGCAGAACGTGCAGGTCAGCGGGCAGCCCGACTGGCTCGACAGGCAGAGCGAGCGGCGGCCGTCGCGGTAGCGCATCAGCACGGTCTCGACCGGGCGGCCGTCGGCGGTCTCGAACAGGGCCTTGGCGGTGCCGTCGCGGGCGAGCGCCTCGCGCACCGGCTCCAGTGAGGAGAAGGGGACCTCGTCCGCGAGCGCGGTGCGCAGCTCGACCGGCAGGTTGGTCATCTGCTCGTACGAGTCCGCTCCGCGGGCGGCCCACTCCCATATCTGCCGCGAACGGAAGGGCGGTTCGCCGTGGGCGGCGAGGCGATCGTCGAGGAGCGCGAGGTCCACGTCCGTAGTGTGCCTAAAGCTCGGGGCGTTGCCTGCCGAACGTTGAAGTGCCATGCCGGATCTCTCGCGCTACGTCGCGCCCGCCTCTGAACGCCCGCTCGACGTAGTGCTCGATGCCGCGGCCCGGCTGATGGCCGTGGTGAAGGTGGACGGGGGCCTCGCTCACTGGGAGGGGGCCTGGAGCCCGCGCGAGGCATCGTGGTTCGACGCCATCCCCGAGGGCGAGCACTTCGCCGCCCGCGAGGCGTTGTCGCGCGCGGCGAGCAGCGGGTTGCCGGTCGAAGTGGAGCTCAGCGTCCGCACGAGCGACGGCGAGCTGCGCCCGGTTTCGTGGACGCAGACGGCCGTCGCCTCGGCGGAGGGCGGCGTTACGCACGTGATCGCCACCGGGATCGACCGCGCGGAGCGCGATCGCGTCGAGGAGCGGCTGCGCGATCTCGTCGACCGCGACCACCTCACCGGCCTGCTCACCCGGCGGCGCTTCGAGGAGGAGCTCGAGCAGCACGTGGCCCACGGTCGCCGCTACGGCATGGTCGGGGCGCTGATCGTGCTCGACCTGAACGACTTCAAGTCCATCAACGAGCGCCACGGCCACCGAGCGGGAGACCGCGTGCTCATCGGCGTCGCCGAGGCACTGGCCAACCGGCTGCGTGAGACCGACCTGCTGGCGCGCATCGGCGGCGACCAGTTCGGGGTGCTGCTGCCGCGCGCCAAGCCGCCGGAGGCCGAGCGTGTCAGCCAGGCGCTGGAAGACGCGATCCCCGCTGAGGTGCGCGCCCCGGGCGACGGGCGGATCGAGGCGAGCGTGGGCTTTGCCCCCTTTACGGACACGATGAGCTCGGTCGAGGAGGCGCTGCTGGCCGCCGACGCCGCGATGTACGCAGTCAAGGCCGGGCACCCGCGTCACGTCCGCCGCCTGCGGCCGCTCGACTAGGCCCGAAGCAGCCGGCTCGGCCGGCTGCGCAGGGTACGGCTGTCCGCCGCCTGCGAGGCTGGGGGGCGTGCGCCTCGTCAAGTTCCTAGCCCATGCCGGGGTCGCGTCGCGCCGGGCCGCAGAGCGCCTGATCGCCGACGGCCGCGTGACCGTGGACGGCGAGGTGAACACCAATCCGGCCACCGACGTCCACGCCACGAGCGGCGTGGCGGTGGACGGACTGGCGGTCGCGCCCGAGCCGCGCGAGGTGCACGCGCTCAACAAGCCCTCGGGCGTGGTCTCCACGGCGCGCGACACGCACGGCCGCCCCACGGTGGTCGACCTGGTTCGCTCGCCCAGGCGCCTGTACCCGGTGGGCAGGCTCGACGCGGACTCGACCGGCCTGATTCTGCTCACCAACGACGGCGAGCTGGCCGACCTGCTGACCCACCCCCGCTACGGCGTCGAGAAGGTCTACCGGGCGCGGATCCAGCCCGGCCGTGTCTCCCCGCGGGCGCTCAAGGCGCTGCGCGAGGGCGTGCAGCTCGAGGACGGCCGCACCGCGCCGGCGAGGGTGCGCCAGGTGGCGCCGGGGGTGCTCGAGATCGCCCTGCGGGAGGGCCGCAAGCGCCAGGTCCGGCGGATGTGCGAGGCCGTCGGCCACCGCGTTGTCGAGCTGGAGCGGGTGGCCTTCGGACCGCTCGGGCTGCGCGGCCTCGAGCAGGGGCGCAGCCGGCGGCTCAAGGACGCCGAGGTGGAACGCCTGCGCCGGGTCGCCACCAGCCCCAACCGCCCGGCCGCCGGGCGCACGCGGGCTCCCTGACACAATGCCGCGCCGTGCAGCTGCGAGCGCTCAGGGGCGCCATCACCGTGGATGAGAACGAGGCGGACGCGATCCTGTCCGCCACGGAGGAGCTCATGCGCGAGGTGATCGAGCGCAACGGGATCGCCGCGGACGACATGGTCAGCTGCATCTTCACCTGCACCGCCGACCTCGACGCCGAGTTTCCCGCCGTTGCCGCGCGCAACCTCGGCCTCAGCAGCATCCCGCTGCTGTGCGCGCGCGAGATCGACGTCCCGGGCTCGCTGCCGCGGGTGATCCGGCTGTTGCTGCATTGCTATGGCGACCCCGACTCCGCGCCGAACCACGTCTACCTGCGCGATGCCGTCTCGCTGCGGCGCGACCTCGAGGGTGCTCAGTGAAGGCCGCTCCCCGAGCAACGCGAAGGCGGCGGCCGTGAACCGGATCGAGTTCAACCGCCGCATCGAGTCGATCCCCGTCTACCCGGTGGCCTCCAGCTACGCGTTCGAGGGCGAGCTGGTGAAGCTCGCGTCGAACGAGACCCCCTACCCGCCGCACCCGCAGGTGCTGGAGGCGGTCGAGGCGCAGCTGCGGACGCTCAACCGCTACCCCGATCCCGAGAAGTCGCTCCTGCGCCGGCGCATCGCCGAGCGCACCGGCGTGCCGACCGGCAACGTCGCGGTGGGCAACGGGTCATGCGAGATCCTGCTGGCGGCGGCCGACGCCATGCTCGAGCCCGGCGCCGAGCTGGTCTACGCGTGGCCCTCGTTCTCGATGTACCCGCAGCTGGCCGCGATGTCGGGCGCCAGGGGGATCACTGTCCCGCTCACGGAGGCCGGGGAGCACGACCTGGAGGCGATGGCCGCCCAGGTGAGCGCCGCCACGCGGCTGGTGATCGTCTGCAACCCGAACAACCCGAGCGCGACGGCGCTGGCGCCGGCGACGATCGACGCCTGGGTCGGCGAGCTGCCGCGCCACGTGGCGGTGGTGCTCGACGAGGCGTACGTCGAGTTCTCCGCACTGCAGGACCCGGACGACTCGCTCGACCTGCTCGGTCGTCACCCCAACCTGGTGCTGCTGCGCACCTTCTCGAAGGTCTACGGCCTGTGCGGGCTGCGGGCCGGCTACGCGCTCGGCCCGGAGTCCTTCCGCCTCGCGGTGGATCGCGTGCGCCAGCCCTTCTCGGTGAACGCGCTGGCTCAGGCCGCGGCGGCCGAGGCGCTCGGCTACCAGGACGAGGTCGAGCGGCGCGTGGAGCTGAACGTGATCGAGCGCGTGCACGTGGAGTCCGAGCTGGAGCGGTGCGGCCTCGAGACCACCGACAGCCAGGCCAACTTCTCGTGGGTCTCGCTTGGCGACCGCGACGAGGACGAGATCGTCGACGGGCTCGCGCGCGAGGGTGTCATCGTGCGCGCCGGGTCGGCGCTCGGCGAGCGCGGCCGCCTGCGCGTCACATACGGGACCAGGGCCGAGAACGAACGCTTCCTGGCAGCGCTCGACGGTCTGCTCTGAGCCGGGCGGAGGGGCCGCGCCGCCGGCGCTCGGCGCTCGGCGCCAGATTCTCGCGGTTGTACGGCGGTTGCGGACCCGCGCGGGTCCGTGCTACAAGTCGCGGAGATGTCCCGGCACGCTCAGCCGACCTTCGAGTGCAGCGCCCCTGAGGGCGCCGGTCGGCGTGCGTACTGGTACTGGCGATTTACATAGGCGTCCGGCTCGGCGGCCGGCCCCACATGGCCGCTTTCTAACCTCTCAGATGCCCGCCGGACGCCGATCTGCGCAGTACCGCTCCCGCCGGGCTCGAAGACGTCTCTGAAAGGCTTGCCAGAACCATGACCCCCACGCGCCACCTCCAACAGGTTCGCGACCTGCGCATCGAGCGCACCGTGCCGCTGGCCACGCCGGCGGAGCTGCTGACGGAGCTGCCGCTGAGCGACGACCAGGCCGAGGTCGTTCTGCGTGGCCGCTCCGAGGTCAAGGCCGTCCTCGACCGCGCCGACGACCGCCTGCTCGTGGTGGTCGGCCCGTGCAGCGTCCACGACGTCGAGGCCGCCTGCGAATACGCCGGGCGCCTGGCCGCGAGGTCGGCCGAGCTGCGCGAGGACCTCTGCATCGCGATGCGGGTCTACTTCGAAAAGCCGCGCACCACCACCGGGTGGAAGGGTATGATCACCGATCCTCATCTCGACGGCTCCGGGGACGTGAACACGGGCGTGCGGATGGCGCGTGGGCTGCTGCTCGACGTGCTCGCGCTCGGCGTGCCCGTCGGGGTGGAATGGCTGGACCCCGTCACGCCGCAGTACATCTCCGACACGGTCGCGTGGGGCGCGATCGGCGCGCGGACGGTGGAGAGCCAGACCCACCGCCAGCTCGGCTCCGGTCTGTCGATGCCGGTCGGCTTCAAGAACCGAACGGACGGCAACGTCCAGGTCGCGGTCGACGCCGTCCGCGCCGCCGCGGTTCCCCACGCATTTGCGGGAGTTCATGTGAGCGGGCGGCCGGCGATCCTGCACACGCGCGGCAACCCCGACTGCCACATCATCCTGCGCGGCGGGAGCGGCGCGCCCAACTATGGCGCCGGCGACGTGTCGAGCGCACTGGCCAAGCTGCGGGCCGCCAACCTGCCGGAGCGGCTGGTGATCGACGCCTCCCACGACAACAGCAAGAAGGACCACGAGCAGCAGCCCGCGGCGGCCGCGGACGTGGCCACTCAGGTGGCGGCCGGAAACGGCGCGATCGCCGGCGTGATGCTGGAGTCGTTTCTGGTCGCGGGGCGCCAGGACCCCGAGGCGGGCACGCCGCTGCGGTACGGGCAGTCCATCACGGACGCCTGTATGGACTGGGACACCACTTCCGAGGTGCTCGAGCAGCTGGCGACGGCGGTGCAGGCCCGGCGTGCGCGAGGGGGCGGGCTGGCCCGTCCCGGAGCGATCCCCTCCACGGGATGAGGATCGCCGTCCTCGGCGTGGGCCTGATCGGCGGGTCGATCGGGCTCGCCGCCCGCGAGCACGTCGAGGACGTGGAGGTGGTGGGCTTCGGCCGCGACCCCGGCCGGCTGCGCGGCGCCGTCGAGCTGGGCGCGATCGACCGGGCCGCGGACTCGATCGAGGCGGCCGTCGAAGGTGCGGCGCTGTGCTTCGCGTGTGCGCCGGTGGGGGCGCTCCCGGAGCTGGTGCGCTCGACGCTGGCTGCCGCCGGGCCTGACTGCGTCGTCACGGACGTCGGGTCCACCAAGCAGGACCTGCTGGCGGCGATCGACGACGCGCGCTTCGTGGGCGGCCACCCGATCGCCGGTGCCGAGACGGCGGGAGTGGAGCACGCCCGCGCTGACCTGTTCCAGGGGGCGGTCTGGTACCTGACGCCGCTGCCACACTCCGGCGGCCTCCTGTACGAGCGTCTGCACCGCTTCGTGGTGGAAGTCGGCGCCCGGCCGGTCGCCGTGGACCCCGCCACCCACGACCGCCTCGTGGCCGTGTTCAGCCACCTCCCGCATGTGCTGGCCAACGTGCTGGCGTCCCAGGCTGCCGGCCGTTTGGGCGAGCACGGCGAGGCGCTGCGCCAGGTGGGGCCGAGCTTTCGCGACATGACCCGCGTCGCCGGCGCCAACTCGGAGATCTGGACCGACATCTACCGCGCCAACAGCGGCGCGATCGTCGAGGAGATCAGCGCCTTCCGGCGCGAGCTGGAGCGGGTGGAGGAGCTGCTGGCCGCGGGCGACGTGGCCGCCTGGAACGACCGCTCCCGCGAGGACCGCCGCGCCCTGCTCGAGTCCGCCGTCGCCGGCGGACCGGTCCACGAGCTGCGGCTGACGGTACCGAACCGCCCCGGTATCGTCGCCCAGGTGGCGCTCGAGCTGGGCACGGCCGGGGTGAACATCGTCGACTTGGCGCTGGCGCCCGCCTCCGACATGCGCTCGGGCGCCATGACGCTCTGGATCGCCGGCGACGCCCAGGCCGCGCGCGCGGCCGAGGTGATCGGCGAGCTCGGCTTCCCCGTGGCCGAGCAGTGAGCGCCCCCCGCTTCGATCGCGCCACGGGCCCGCTGCGCGGCGACTACGTTCCGCCGCCGGACAAGTCGATATCGCATCGGGCGGCGCTGTTTGCCGCGATGGCCGACGAGCCGGTGACCGTGCGCAACTACCTGGCGTCGCTCGACACACGCTCCACCCTGGACGCGCTGCTGAAGCTGGGCGCGGCCGTCGAGGACGACGGTCCCGGCGGGATCCTGATCCGGGGCGTGGGGCTGCACGCCCCGCTCGAGGCGACCGGCGGCCTGCTCGACGTGGGCAACTCCGGGACGCTGATGCGGCTGCTGCCGGGTTGGCTCGCAGGGCAGCCGGGCGGGTCCTGGACCATCGACGGCGACGAGTCGATCCGGCGCCGCCCGGTGGACCGGATCGCCGAGCCGCTGGCGGCGATGGGCGCCGAGGTCGCGGCGCGCGAGGGACGCTTCCCGCCGTTCACGGTCCGGGGCGGAAAGCTGACCGGGATCACGTACGAGATGCCCGTGCCGAGCGCCCAGGTCAAGTCGTGCGTGCTGATCGCGGGGATGTTCGCCGAGGGCTCCACGACCGTGGTGGAGGCCTCCCAGAGCCGCGATCACACGGAGCGCCTGTTGCGCCGGGCGCGCGTGCCCTTCGAGCGCGACGGCCGGCGCTCGACCGTCGCGCAGGTCGACGAGCTCGAGCTGGAGGAGATCGTGGTGCCCGCCGACGCGTCCTCCGCAGCCTTCATCGTCGCGGCCGCGACGCTGGTGCCCGGCTCGCGCGTGGTCGTCAACGACGTCGGGCTGAACTGGACGCGCACCGGTTTCTTCCGCATCGCCGAGCGTATGGGCGCCGTGATCCTGGGCGACCTGGAGGAGCCCGGGACCGATACCGACGCCGAGCCCGTGGGCGAGCTGGACGTGGCCTCCAGCAAGCTCGAGGGCACCGTGGTCGAGCCGGAGGAGGTGCCGCTGGCGATCGACGAGCTGACGCTGGTCGCGCTCCTGGGCGCGTTCGCGGACGGCGAGACCGTGGTGCGCGGAGCGGAGGAGCTGCGCTTCAAGGAGTCCAACCGAATCGCCGCCGTGGTCGAGGGCCTGCGCGGCCTGGGGGCGGAGATCGAGGAGACCGACGACGGCTTCGTGGTGCGCGGCGACGGCTCGCCGCTGCGGGGGGGCACGATCGACTCGAGAGGGGACCACCGCCTGGCCATGCTGGGGGCGGTGGCCGGGCTGGCCTCCAAGGAGGGCGTGGAGGTGCTCGACATGAAGGCAGCCGAGGTGTCCTACCCGGGCTTCGAGCTGGATCTCGCCGCCCTGCTGGGCTGAGGGCCGACTAGCCTGCCGTCCAATGGTCGTCGCCATCGACGGGCCCGCGGGGGCGGGTAAGAGCAGCGTGGCGCGGGCGGTTGCCCGCGCGCTCGGCTTCACCTACCTCAACTCGGGCTCGATGTACCGCGCCGTCGGGCTGCTCACCCTGCGCGACGGCGGCGCCGCGTCCGAGCACGCCGAGAAGCTGGACATCGAGCTCGGCGACCGCGTTCTCGTGAACGGTGAGGACGTGACCGAGACGCTGCGCGAGCCCGAGGTGTCCGAGGCCGCCTCGCGGGTCGCCACCAACGACAGGGTGCGCTCCGCGCTGGCGGACAAGCAGCGCGAGCTGCTCGGCGACGGCGACTGGGTCGTCGAGGGCCGCGACATCGGCACCGTCGTGGCGCCCGGCGCCCCGGTGAAGATCTTCCTGACGGCGAGCCCGGAGGAGCGCGCGCGCCGGCGCGCCGCGGAGCTCGGCACCGACGTCGACACCGTGCTGCGCGACCAGGCGCTGCGCGACGCCCAGGACGAGGGCCGCGCGCACTCGCCGCTGCGGATGGCGCCCGGGGCCGTGTCGCTGGACACGACCGGGGTGACGCTGGACGACGTGGTTCAGCGCATCGTCGGCCTGGTGCACGAAGCGTCATGAAACGCTCGAAGGTCGCCGTCGTCGGCTATCCCAACGTCGGCAAGTCCACTCTGGTCAACCGCCTGTCCGGCACGCGCGAGGCGGTCGTGCACGAGCAGGCGGGCGTCACGCGCGACCGTAAGGAGGTCGACGCCGACTGGAACGGGCTCGGCTTCACGCTCGTGGACACCGGCGGGGTGGACATCGCCGGGGAGCACGAGCTGGCCGACGAGATCCGCCAGCAGGCGCTGGCCGCGCTGGCCGACGCGGAGCTGGCGG
>JACCSF010000169.1 GCA_013813135.1 Thermoleophilaceae bacterium
GCAACAGCACAGCCGCCAGGGCGCCCAGGCCGGCCTCCAGCGAGCCGGCGTCCTTGGACGCCCCGACGACGATCGGGCCGAACAGCCCGCCGGTGACCCCGATCGTGTTGATCATCGCGATGCCCCCCGCCGCCGCCCTGCCCGAGAGCAGCGAGGTCGGCATCGCCCAGAAGGCGGGAATCGCTCCGAGCAGCCCGAAGGCGCACAGCGCCAGGGTCAGCACGCCCGCCTCGGCCGGCAGCACGGCCGTGCCGACCAGCCCGGACGCTCCCAGCAGCATCCCGATCACCACCCAGCGGCGGCGGTCGCCGCTGCGGTCCGAGCGGCGGCCGATCACGATCAGTCCCGCGGACCCCAGCGCCATCGGTATCCCGGCCAGCAGACCCAGCTCGATGCCGTCGACGTCGCCGATGCGCTCGACGATGTCGGCGAACCAGAAGATCGTGCCGTAGCTCGCGAAGTTGATCGTGAAGTAGACGGCCGCGCAATGCAGGATGCGCCGGTCGCCGAGCGCGCCGCGAAGGGTGAACGCCTGGCGCGCCTCGCGGGCCGCGGACTCAGCCGCCAGCTCGCGCTCCAGCGCATCGCGTTCCTCGGGCGCGAGCCATTGAGCCTCGGCCGGAGAGCTGGGCAGGTCGCGCAGGACCCAGAAGCCCACGGCGATCGCCGGCAGCCCCTGGACGATGAAGAGCCACTGCCAGCCCTCGAGGCCGAGCACCCCGTCCAGCTCCAGCGTGGCTCCCGAGAGCGGGCCGCCGATCACCGACGCCGCCACGATCCCGAGCATGAAGATGCTCATCGCCCGGGCCCGGTCGCGCTCGGGAAACCAGCACGCGATCAGGTAGACGACGCCCGGGAAGAAGCCGGCCTCGCCCACGCCGAGCAGGATGCGGGCCACCACGAGCGACGCTCCGTCCCAGACGAACGCGGTGGCCGCGGCCACGATCCCCCAGCTGATCATGATCCGCCCCATCCACACCCGCGCGCCGACGCGGTGGAGCACGAGGTTGCTCGGGATCTCGAGCGCCAAGTAGCTGGCGAAGAAGATCCCGGCCGCGAGGCCGAAGACCGTGGACGAGATCGCGAGGTCGCGGGTCAGCTCGGTCTCGGCGAACGTGATGTTCACGCGATCGGCGTAGGCGATCACGTGCATCACCAGCAGCATCGGCACCAGCCGGCGGAAGGCAAGCGCAACCGCGCGGCGCGATGGGTCGGCTGCTTCGGCCAGGCGCTCGCTCACCGGTGCGGCCAGACTATCCCCAATGGACATCCTGACCGGCCTGGGACTGTCCGGCGCGGCCGGGCTGAATGCGTGGCTGCCGGCGTTCGCCGGCGCGCTGCTGACCCGCCTCGGCGTGGTCGAGCTGGGGGAGCCGTTCGACGAGCTCTCCCGGACACCGGCGCTCGCCGTGCTGGGGACCCTGACGGCGGCCGACTTCGTCGGCGACAAGGTGCCGGCCGTCGATCACGTCCTGCATGGGATCGGCACAGTGATCGCGCCGGTGTCCGGCACGGTGCTCTTCACGGGCGAAACCGATGCCTCGCTGGTCGTCAGCGCCGTCGCCGGCGGCTCCACCGCGGGCGCGATCCACGCCGCGCGGGCGGCGTTGCGGCCGTTGTCCACCGCTGCCACGCTCGGCATCGCCAATCCCGTGCTGTCGCTGCTCGAGGACCTCGGTTCCGCCACGCTCGTGCTGTTCGCCTTCGTGTTACCCGTGCTGGCCGTGCTCCTGCTGGTGGCCCTCGCGATCGTGGGGGCCCTGGTGTGGCGCAGGCGCCGCCTCGCTAGTCGTCGCTGAACAGGCCTCGCGACCCCGGTCTTGTTCGTGCGCGCCGTGCGGCATCGCGGTGGTGGGGATCGAGCTCGCTCCGGTGAGCACCCAGCGACCGGGATCGCGCCCCTGGGCTGCGGGGGCGGCCGCTGCGGCGCACAGGCAGACCGTGGCGAGCGTGACCACGAGCAGGACTCGACTCAAGCCGCCTTCTCGAGCCGCTCCGCGAGCCGGTTCATGCCGCGCTCCCGCGCCGCCGCCGCTGCGCCGGCCAGGTCGGTCGGCTGGTCGGGCGGGAGCTTCACGTCGACCTCCTGCAGCGTCGCGATCTCGCGGAACCGCAGCAGCTCGTCGCGCTGGTCCAGCAGGGCCTTGCGCACGCTCGGCTTCGACTCGCGCACCGCGCCGTCGAGCGCCGCCTGCAGCGACCCGTGGCGCTGCAGGAGCTCGGCCGCCGTCTTCTCGCCGATTCCGCGCGCGCCCGGAATGCCGTCGGACGGGTCCCCGCGCAGCGCGATGAAGTCGGGCACGAGCTCGGGGCCGATCCCGTAGCGGCGGCGCACCTCGTCGGCGTCCACGACGTCCGCGCCCTTGCCGCCGGTGCGGACGTAGAGGACGGTCACGCGGTCGGCGGCGCACTGGTACATGTCCCGGTCCCCGGTCATCACGAGCGCGTGCCCGCCGGCCTCGGCCTCGCGGCGCGCGTAGGAGCCGAGCAGGTCGTCGGCCTCGAGCGAGTCGTGGTCGGTCACCACCCAGCCGAACGCCTCGAAGAAACAGCGCGCGTCGGCGAACTGCGGCACGAGCCGCTCCGGCACCTCCGGCCGTTCTGCGTGGTAGCCGTCGAACAGCTCGACGCGGTAGTCGGCGGCGTCGGGGCCGAAGCACAGCACGACCGCCCGCGGCGAATGCAGCTCCACTTCACGCAAGACGAGGTTGGCGGTGCCGAGCAGCGCGTTGACGGGCGCGCCGTCCTTGCCCTTGATCGAGTCCGGCAGGGCATAGAACGCGCGAAACAGCATCGAGGGGGCGTCGATTGCGAGCAGCGGACCGGCCACGGCCAGGACGCTACCGTCTGGCGGATCGCGCCCGCCTCCGAACCGAACGACGCCACGGCCTTCCTGCTCGAGGGCAGCTCGCTCAGGGCGTCCGAGCGCGAGGCCTTCGCCGCGGATCTACGGGTGGTGGCGCGCGCTCAGCCACTGACGCGCCCGGCCGGCTCCTGTTCGGCGAGCAGGCGCAGGTTGCGCGCCGCCCGGCCCACCAGCCCCGCCGCCATCGCACCCGCGACCGCGAGCCCGATCAGGTCGAGCACGGTCAGCCCCAGCCCGCCGACGTGGAAGCCGAGTCCCACGCCCGCGGCGATCGGAGTGTTCAGCACGATCAGTCCCAGCCGCGCCTCGGTCGGCCCGAGGCGGGCGTAGCCGAGCGTGAAGACGCCGAACGCGTAGGTCTCGAGGTAGGTGTTGATCGACAGGACCAGGTAGGCGACGACGATCACCAGGCCCACGGCCAGCAGCATCCAGGGCGAGAGGCCCAGGCCGAGGCCGATCACCGCGGTGGCGAGGGCGTCGACGAGGTGATCGAGGTAATAGCCGTACTTCGGCCGCTCGATCCCGCGCACGCGGGCGAGCGTGCCGTCGAGCGAGTCGCCGAGCCAGTGGACCACAAGCAGCGCCGAGGCCGCCCAGAGCCACGCCTTGTCGCCGTTCGAAAGCAGGTAGGCGCCCGCGATGCCGAAGGCCGCGAGCACGCCGATCGCGGTCATGTGGTCCGGCATCACCCGCGCCGGCAGGCGGCGAGCGATCCACTCGAGCACGCGACCTTCGTGGCGGGCGAGTAGGAACTGCTTGTTGCGTGGGGCGTCGGGCGGGGTGGCGTTCACGGCTGCTCCCTTTGCTGACCGATGGTCAACAAGACTACGGCGAAGCCCGGGGTCGGTTACACCCCAAGCGCCGCCGCGGGGCGTCAGCCCGCCCTTAGCGCCCGCGAGCGCTCCGCCACCGGCTGCAGGAAGTCCGGCAGCGGGCGTACCAGTCCGCGACCGGTTTCGCGCTCCCAGATCTGCTCGAGCTGGGCCAGGTGCTCGTCCATCACGGCGTCGATCAGCGGGAAGTCGGCCGCACGCACGGCGGCGAGGGTCTTGGAGTGGATGTCGATCGTCCAATCCGGCACCAGCGGGGCGTGCATCGCCATGTCGCGTGCGATCTCGAGCTGTCGCAGCAGCGTGCGCATCAACCCGACGATGGTGGAGTTGCGCGTGGCGCGTGCGAGCGCGAGGTGGAACTTCAGGTCGAGCTGGAGGAAGAGGTCCTCGTGGCTGAGAAAGTCGTCGCTCGCCGCGAGCTCGCGCTGACGCTCGATCGTCTGGGTCATCACGCCGAAGTCCTCGTCGGTGGCGTGCACCGCCGCCAGCTGCGCCACGCGCGGCTCCAGCAGCCGGCGCGCCTCGAGCACACCGGAGATCTCGCCGAAGCGGATCTCCTGGCGGCTGCGCAGCAGCTCGCGCGGCACGAGCTCGGAGGCCACGAAGATGCCGCCCGACTGGCCGCGACGCACCTGCAGCACGCCGGCCTCGGCGAGCGTCTTGATCGCCTCGCGCAGGGTCGGACGGCTGATCCGCATCTGGGCGGCCAGCTCGCGCTCGGAGGGAAGGCGGTCGCCGGTGTGCAGGTCGCCCGCCTTGATCTGCTCGGCGATCTGCTCGACGGCTTCCTCGAACGTCCGGCGAGTCGACACGGGCTCGAAGGAGCGCATGGGGGAGGCGATCATCGCATTGCGAGCGAACCGCGAGCGGCTTCGACCCGCTCCAGCGCCTGGCGCTCGGCCACCTCGACCGGCGTGGCGCCCTCCGCGGCGGATGTCGCGATCGCGTCCTCGAGCCGCTCCATGGCGTGCTCGATGCGCGCCCGCTCCGCATCGGCGCCGCGGTCGCCGAACCACTCGCCCGCCACGTGGATCAGGCCGCCGCAGTTCGCGAGAAAGTCCGGCACATAGAGGATGCCGCGCTCCATCAGCGTGCGGGCGACCCCCCGGTTGGCGAGCGGGTTGTTGGCGGCGCCCGTCACCACGTGCGCGTCGATCGAGCGGGCGACGGCCTCGTCGATCAGCCCGCCGCAAGCGCAGGGCGCCAGCACGTCCAGCTCCATCGAGAGGATCGCCTCCGTCGAGGGGGCCACCTCGACGCCATGCTCGGCCGCGAAGCGCTCGCAGCGCTCGCCGTCGAGATCGCAGGCCACCACGCGCGCGCCCGCCGCCGCTAGCTGCGCCGCCAGCGCGCCGCCGACCTTGCCCAGTCCGATGACGCCGACCCGCCGGCCGTCGAGCTCGTCCGACCCGACCTGCGCGGCCAGGCCGCGCCGCATCGCCTGGAGCACGGTCTCCGCGGTCACCGGTGAGGGATCGCCGCCACCGCCGTTCTCAGTGGAGCGCCCGACACAGAAGCGCGTGAAGGCGGCCATGTGGTCCATGTCGGCGGTCGTGGTGCCGATGTCCTCGGCAGTGATGTAGGCGCCCGCGAGCCCGTCGATCACCCCGGCCGCGGCCTCTAGGCGCGCGAGCCGCTGGTCGGCGTCGCCGTCGTCGATCATCACGGCCTTGCCGCCGCCCAGGTCGAGGCCGGCGGCCGAAGCCTTCAGGGTCATCGTGCGGGCGAGGCCCATCACGTCGTCGAGCGCCTCCCTCAGGCCGCCCGCGTAGCACTTCAGGCGCATGCCGCCGAGCGCGGGGCCCAGGACGGTCGAGTGCACCGCGACGATGAGGCGCAGGCCGGTCCCCGGGTCCTGGTGGATCACGATCCGCTCGTGCCCCTCATCGGCCGGCAGCGAGCGGATCGTCGGACTGGCAATGGTCATGAACATTGACCTTATACCCGATTGAGCCAGGCGCCAACAGGCGTCGAATGTTCGCATCCGGGTACCAGCAATGGTAATTTGATTTCACCAATGGCGAGGCAGACGACAGCGGTGCGGCGGCGACAGGCTCGTCCGGGCGCGGGAATGGGCCGCCGCCGCGAGGGTGCCGCGAACGGCCGTCGCGCGGGCGCGCCGCGCGAGGTCAGCCTCGAGGACAAGTACGTCCTCGAGCAGGGCCGCATCCTGCTCACCGGCGTTCAGGGGCTCGTCCGCCTCGTGCTCGACCAGCACCGCGCCGACCGCCGCCGCGGCCTCACCACCGGCACGCTGGTCTCCGGCTACCAGGGGTCGCCGCTCGGTGGGCTCGATATCGAGCTCGCGCGCAACCGCGAGCTGCTCGACGAGCACCTCGTCTCCCACGTGCCGGCGCTCAACGAGGAGCTCGGCGCCACGTCGGCCTGGGGCAGCCAGCTGGCGCAGCACCTCCCGGGCGCCAGATACGACGGCGTGCTCGGCATGTGGTACGGCAAGGCGCCCGGCCTCGACCGCGCCGCCGACTCCCTGCGCCACGGGAACCTGGTCGGGGTCTCGCGCACCGGCGGCGGGCTCGCGGTCGTGGGCGACGACCCGAGCTGCAAGTCCTCGACGATCCCCAGCGCGTCCGAGTCGCTGCTCGCCAGCCTCCACATGCCGGTCTTCTTCCCCGGCGGCGCGGCCGAGGTGCTCGACCTCGGCCTGCACGCCTACGCCTGCTCGCGGGCGTCCGGGCTGTGGGCCGGCTTCAAGGTCGTCACGAGCGTGGCAGACGCGGTCGGGACCGCCGAAGTGGCGCCCGGCCGCGTCTCCCCGGTACTGCCCGACCTCGGCTACGAGCACGTGCCGAACGGCAACCTGCTGCCGCCGGCGTCGCTCGACCTCGAGCACAGCCTGCTCGGCGTGCGCACCGACCTGGCGCTCGCCTACGCGCGCGAGAACGGCGTCAATCGCATCGAGGGCGCGCGCAACGCCTGGCTCGGCATCGCCGCCGCCGGCAAGCCGTACTACGACCTCAAGCACGCGCTGCGCGACCTCGGCCTCGGCGATCGCGAGCTGGAGCGCGCCGGCATTCGCATCCTCAAGCTCGGCATGATCTGGCCGCTCGAGCCGCAGGTGGTGCGGGAGTTCGCGGGCGGCCTCGACGAGATCCTGGTCGTGGAGGAGAAGGGCCCGTTCGTCGAGAGCGGGCTGAAGGAGACGCTCTACGGCGTCGCCGGCGCTCCCCGCATCGTCGGCAAGCGCGACGAGCACGGCGAGCCGCTGCTGCCGCTGGAGCTGGACGTGGAGGCCGACCTCGTGGCCCGGACGGTGGCCGGCCGGCTGCGCGCCCGCGGGCTTGCGCTCGAATCCGTGGAGGCGCACGTGCGCCGGCTCGACTCGATCGCCGGCCGCCCGGCGGAGCTCCCGATGGCGCAGCGCGCGCCCTTCTTCTGCTCCGGCTGCCCGCACAACTCATCGCTCAAGGCGCCCGAGGGCACGCTCGTCGGCGCCGGCATCGGCTGCCACACGATGGTGCTGCTCAGCCCCGAGGGCAAGGGCGAGATCACCGGAATCACGCAGATGGGCGGCGAGGGCGCGCAGTGGATCGGCATGGCGCCGTTCACCGAGGACACCCATCTCGTGCAGAACCTGGGCGATGGCACCTTCCATCACTCCGGGTCGCTCGCCGTGCGGGCCGCGGTCGCCGCCGGCGTGAACATCACCTACAAGCTGCTCTACAACGAGCACGTCGCCATGACCGGCGGGCAGCAGATCGAGGGCCAGCTGTCGGTACCCGACCTGACCCGCTGGCTGCAGCTCGAGGGCGTGCGCCGGATCGTCGTGACCGCCGAGGACACCAGCCGCTACAAGGGCGTCGACCTGGCCCCGATCGCCGAGCTGCGTGAGCGCTCGCAGCTGCTCCCGGCCCAGCAGGAGCTGGCGCAGGTGGAGGGCGTGACGGTGCTGATCCACGACCAGGAGTGCGCCGCCGAGAAGCGCCGCGCGCGCAAGCGCGGCAAGCAGGCGGAGCCGGCCGAGCGGATCTGGATCAACGAGCGCGTCTGCGAGGGCTGCGGCGACTGCGGCGAGAAGTCGAGCTGCCTGTCGGTGCAGCCGGTCGAGACCGAGTTCGGGCGCAAGACCCAGATCCACCAGGCCTCGTGCAACAAGGACTACTCCTGCCTCGAGGGGGACTGCCCCTCTTTCCTCACGGTCGTGCCGGGCAAGCGCGCCCGGCACGAGACCCCGCGCCTGGCGCAAGCGCCCGGCTCGGCCGGGCGCGCAGCGTCGATGTCCGCCGTCGAGCTGCCCGATCCGGACACGCTCGTGTCAGACGCGGACTTCGCCGTGCGCATGATGGGCATCGGCGGCACCGGCGTGGTGACCGTCAACCAGGTGCTCGGCATGGCGGCCCTGATCGACGGCCTGCACGTGTCCGGGCTCGACCAGACCGGCCTGTCGCAGAAGGGCGGGCCGGTGGTGTCGGACCTGCGCATCTCGCGCGAGCCGCTGCCCGCCGCGGCCAAGGCCCCGGCCGGCTCGATCGACCTCTACCTGGGCTTCGACCTGCTCGGCGCGGCCAGCGACAAGAACCTGGTCTCCGCGGCGCCCGACCGGACCGTGGCCGTGGTGTCGACGAGCGCCGTGCCGACCGGCCGCATGGTCATCGACGTCAACGAGCGCTTCCCCGAGCTGGCCACCCAGCTCGACCGCGTCAACGCGGTCACGCGCACCGAGCACAACCTCTACCTGGACGCCCAGCAGCTCTCCGAGCGGCTCTTCGGCGACCACATGATGGCCAACACGCTCGCGCTCGGCGCGGCCTACCAGCGCGGCATGCTGCCCGTGTCAGGCGAGGCGCTCGAGCAGGCGATCCGGCTCAACGGTGCCGCCGTCGAGAAGAACCTGGCCGCGTTCGCCTGGGGCCGTGCGGTGGTGGCCGCCCCGGACGCGGTCGAGCAGGCCACGCGGCCGCCAGAGCGCGCGGTTGCGCCGCACGAGCTGTCCGACGCCGAGCGCGAGCTCGTGACCCTGGCGGTCAACGGTGACCAGGGCGAGCTGCGCCGTCTCGTCGAGCTGCGCGTACCCGAGCTGGTCGCCTACCAGGACGAGGCCTACGCGCGCCGCTACGCCGAGCTGGTACGGCGGGTCCAGGTCGCCGAGCAGGAGCGCACGCCAGGGCACGCGGAGCTGGCCGAGGCGGTCGCGCGCCAGCTGTTCAAGCTGATGGCCTACAAGGACGAGTACGAGGTCGCGCGCCTGCACCTCGACGCGGTCGAGCAGGCGAAGCTGCAGTCCGAGTTCGGAGCCGACGCCAAGATCGCCTTCAACCTGCACCCGCCGCTGCTGCGCGCCATGGGCCTGGACCGCAAGCTCAAGCTGGGCAGCTGGTTCGTCCCCTCGTTCCGGGCGCTCTACCGGATGCGGCGCCTGCGCGGCACGCGGCTCGACCCGTTCGGCCGCGCGCGCGTGCGCCGCCTCGAGCGCGAGCTGGTCGTCGAGTACGAGGAGATGGTTGCAGAGGCGCTCGCGCGGCTAACGCCCGAGAGCCACGCCACCGCGCTGGAGCTGCTCGAGCTGCCGGACGTGATCCGCGGCTACGAGGAGATCAAGCTGCGCAACGTGGCGCTCTTCCGCAAGCGGGCACAGCCGCTGCGCAAGCGCCTCACTCGCGCGTAATGACGACGGTCGAAGGCTTCGGCGTTGCCGGGGTGTCCTCAGTGGTGCGGTTGCCCTCCGGCCACCAGCTCGTGTAGGTCGCCTCCTGGCCGAACACGCCGGGCCCCGTGGAGGTCTCACCGGTCGTCTCGCCCGGGTGCTGGACGTTGACGAACAGGTTCCTGCCGTCCGGCGTGAAGTACGGCCCCGTCAGCTCGCACTCGACCGGACCGTTGGCGAAGCGGAACGCGATGCCCTTGTTCGGCCCAGAGGTCGGGACGAAGAAGAGCGCGTTGTTCTTGTGGTAGGCGTACTCGTTCGCCTTGTTCAGCTTGCTCGAAGAGATGTCGGTGACCACCCAGAGGTTGCCCGCCTCGTCGAAGACGAGGTTGTCGGGGCTCGAGAAGCCCTCGGTGCCAGGGTCGCCTGATCCGGTCGGGCCGCCCGCCGCGTAGTCGCGCCAGCGGAACTCGAGCGCCTCGGGGTCGTTGCCCTCCTCGCGCAGGCGCCGCACGGAGCCGTGCGAGTCGAACACGGTGCTGTTGTTCGTGAGCGCGACGTAGACGCTGCCGTCCTCGTGGACCTCCACGTCCTCGGGGCGGTTGGTGGCGAAGCGAGCGTCGAACTCGTCCGTGCCGAAGGCCGCCCGCAGCTTGGTCGCCGTGTCGTCGAGCGCGTCCGCCGGGACCGGCACCCAGGTGCCCTTGCCCTCCGTCACGCTGATCGGTCGCGTGTCGCCGGCGGCGGCGAAGCGTCTCCGTCCCTCCGGCTCCCAGCGGGCGATGTAGAGCTGCCCCTCCTCGAGGATGCGCCTGTTGCTCGACCACTGGCGCGGCTTGAACTTGCGCGCCGAGACGAACTTGTAGAGGCCCTCGTTGGCCTTGTCGTCGCCCATGTAGAGCACGAACTGCTTGCCGGGCTCGTGGCGGAACGCGGTGTTCTCGTGACGGAAACGCCCGAGCGCCGTGTGCTTGCGGGCCATGTACTCCGGGTCGTAGGGGTCGTGCTCGCAAACCCAGCCGTACTTCTTGAACGTCGTCGGGTCGTACTCGGCGTCCTCTGGCTTGTCGCCGAACACGTGCCAGCCGAAGGAGCCGGGGTCGTCGAGCTTCACGGCGGTGCCGTAGCCGGAGAAGTTCTCCTCGCATGAGAGCGCCGTGCCCCACGGCGTGATGCCGCCGGAGCAGTTGCCGAGCGAGCCGTTCACGGAGGTGCCGATGCCATCCGCGCCGGCGAGCGGCCCGGTGAACTCGAGCTGTGGGCGGTCGCCGTAGATGCGCCGGTTGTACTCGGACGGCGACACCACCTTCCAGCTGCCGTCCCTGCGCCGCTTGACGTGCAGGATCGAGTTGCCCACGGAGTCCTGCTCCTCCTGCACCTGCGCCGGCGTCTTCGTGCCGGCGTCGGGCTTGTAGCCGTGCAGGTAGAAGGGGTCGGGGTACTCGTGGTTGACGAACAGCAGGCCCTCGCTGCTGCCCTTGAGCGGGAAGTAGGCGAGGAAGTCGTTGTTGAAGCCGTAGCGCAGCGCGTGACGGTCGCCGTCGCGGAAGATGTCGCCCCAGGAGATCAGCACGTCGGCGCGGTAGCCGGTGGGGACCTGGAAGACGTCGTCGCTGGAGGCGGCGATCGCCGCGAAGTCACCGAAGTGGCTGCTGCCGTGGGCCCGCGCCGCTTCGGCGAACAGATGCACCCCCGAGCCCTGGGCCGCGACGGCGCCGGCGGTGCTGGCGCCGGCCGCGGCGATGCCGCGGATGAAGTCGCGTCGGGTGGGTGAGGTGGCTTGCCGCGGAGGGGGCCGGTGGAGGTCGCCATGGTGCGCGAACCTAAGCGACGCCTTCGTCCCAGCTGTGAAGCGGGCGTGACCCAGTTGTAAATGACGCGCCGCGTAGTCTCCGGACCATGACCTTGACCTTCACCATCGGCGGAGATCTGGAGGTCCGCCGGCTCGGCTACGGCGCCATGCGGATCACCGGCGATGGGATCTGGGGCCCGCCGCACGACCCGGAGGCCGCCAAACGCGTCCTGCGCCGCGTCGTCGAGCTCGGCGTGAACCTGATCGACACGGCCGACTCGTACGGGCCCGAGGTGAGTGAGAACCTGATCGCGGAGGCCCTGCACCCGTATCCGGACGACCTCGTGATCGCCACCAAGGGCGGCCTGCGGCGCACAGGCCCTGGCGAGTGGCCGAGCGACGCGCACCCGGACCGGCTGCGGGAGTGCTGCGAGGGCAGCCTGCGGCGCCTGCGAGTGGACCGCATCGACCTCTACCAGCTGCACGCCCCCGATCCGCGGGTGCCGCTCGAGGAATCGCTCGGCGCCCTCAAGCAGCTCCAGGACGAGGGCAAGATTCGCCACCTCGGTGTCTCGAACGTGTCGGCCGAGGAGCTCGAGCGCGCCCGCGCCGTCGTCGACGTCGTGACGGTCCAGAACCGCTACAACCTCGTCGATCGCCACTCGGAGGACGTGCTCGACGCGTGCGAGGCGGCGGGGATCGGCTTCATCCCGTGGTTTCCGCTCGCGACCGGCGACCTGGCCCGCCCCGGCGGACCGCTCGACGAGCTCGCGCGCGCCCACGACGCCACACCCGGCCAGCTCGCGATCGCCTGGCTGCTGGCCCGGTCGCCCGCTGTGCTGCCGATCCCGGGGACCGCTTCCGAGCAGCACCTCGAGGAGAACGTGAAGGCCGCCGAGCTGGAACTGGAGCCGCAGGAGGTCGAGCGCCTCGCCGAGGCCGCTTGATTGAGCCGCCGCCGAGGGGGTAAACGAACCGCCATGTCTCGCGAGATCCGCCCTAGCAGCCTGGACCACGTCGCCCTCTGGGTGGACGAGCGCAAGCCGCTGGCGAGCTTCGTCTGCGACCACCTGGGCATGCACGTGATCGAGGAGACGGACAGCTTCACTCTCGCGGGAGTGGACGCCAAGCTTGGGAAGCTGACCCTGTTCGACGCGGAGGGCCCGCGCGAGCGCGGCTCGATCGAGCACATCGCGCTGCGGGTAGCGGACCTGAGCGCGGCGGTCGCCGACATGCCCCAGACGGCCGCGGTGCGGCCGCCCCGGGACGGCATGGTCCGCTTCGAGGCGCCGGGCGGGGTGCCGATGGCGCTGGTCCAGCGCGGCGGTATCGAGTTCGACCTCGATCACGTGCTGCTGCGCCTGCCCGATCGGGAGGCTGCGCTGCGCGAGCTGGAGACGATGGGCTTCGAGCGCCACAACGGTGCGCTGGCGGTCGGCGATCGGCAGCTGCGCATCGTGGAGGGCGACGCCGCGGGCGGCGAGCCCCCGCTGCTCAACCACATCGCGCTGCTGGTGGACTCCGCGGACGAGGTGCAGCGCGACGCCGAGGAGCGCGGCGTGGAGATCGACGACATCAAGGACGCTCCCAACACGCTTGCCGTGTTCCTGCGCGGCCCGTCCGGGGTGCGCATCGAGTACGTCGAGCACAAGCCGGGCTTCGCCCTGGTCTGAGCACATGGCAGACCTCGTCGTCGCCGGGGCCGGCATGGCCGGCCTCGTGGCGGCTGCCGAGGCACGCCGCCTTGGGGCCACGCCGGTCGTGCTCGAGAAGCTGGACCGCCCGGGCGGGTCGATGCGCCTGTCGAGCGGCGTGGTCTGGCGCCACCGCAGGTTCGACCGCTTCCGGGCGGAGTGCCCCGCCGGCGACCCGCTCCTGCAGCGCCTGCTGTTTGAGCGGCTCGACCACGACCTGCGCTGGGTGGAGTCGCTCGGCGCGCCCGTCGTGGCGCGCGACACCGGCAACGACCTGACCACGGGCGTCCGCTTCGATCCCGAGCGGCTCACCGCCACGCTCGTCGCTGCGGCCGGCGACGTTCGCGTTTCCGATCCGCTGCACGAGCTGCCCGACTCCGCGCCCGTGGTGCTCGCCACAGGCGGCTTCGGCGCCGACCGCGAGCTGCTGCGCGAGCACGTGACGCCCGAGGCCGACCACGTTATGGTGCGCGCCGCTCCCGGATCCACGGGCGACGGGCTGCGCTTGGGGCTCGCCGCCGGCGCCGCCACGAGCACCGGCCTGGCTGACGTCTACGCTCGCGCGATGCCGGCGCCGCCCGCCCGCGTGCAACCAGCGGACTTCGTCGCGCTCTCGCAGCTGTACGCGCGTCACGCGGAGGTGACCAACGAGCGCCGCGAGCGCCACGCGACGGAGACCTGGTCCGAGGTGGACACCGGGCAGTGGATGGCGCGCCAGCCGCGGGCCCGCGCCTGGTTTCGGGTGCCCGAGGCGGCGCTCGCCGAGCGCGTCCGCGAGCGCAGCGTGGGGGAGATGGTCGAGGCGGCGGCTGCGGCGGGCGCGCCTGTCCGGCGCGAGGTCGGGCACGTGACCGTCGAGACCGTGGCCGGCGTGACGACGACGCTGGGCGGGCTGGCGATCGACGGGCACGCGTGCGCCGCCGCCGGAGTGTTCGCCTGCGGAGCCGACGCCGGCGGGCTGGCCACCGGCGGCTACGCCAGCGGGCTGGCCGCCGCGCTGGTGTTCGGCCGCATCGCGGCGCGCACGGCGCTGGGGGAGAACCCGTGAACCACAGCTTCGGAAACGGCGACCCCTTCACGATCGGGATCGAGGAGGAGCTGCTGCTGGTCGATTCGCAGACGCTCCAGCTCGACCACGCTGCCGACCGCCTGCTCGCCGGCGTCCACCTGTCGGCCGAGCGCGCCGGGCACGAGGCCTTCCTCGCCGAGATCGAGCTGCGCTCGGAGCCGCGCCGCAGCGCCGGCGACGCCATGGCCGACATCGCGGAGGGTCGCGCTGCCGTACGTGCCGCGGGCGGCACTCCTATGGCCGTCGGCCTGCACCCGGACGCGGCCTTCGGCGACGTGCGGCTGGTGGACTCCGACCGCTACCGGCGCGTGGAGGGCGAGATGCGCGGCCTGATCAAGCGCACGCCAGAGTGCGCGCTGCACGTGCACGTGGCGATGCCCTCGCCCGACGCGGCGGTCGACGCGCTGATGGGCCTGCGCGAGGCGCTCCCGCTGATCGGGGCGCTCGGAGCCGCGTCGCCGCTCTGGTTCGGGATGGACTCGGGGCTGGCCAGCGCGCGCTCGGCGGTGATCCGCGCCTACCCGGGCCGTGGCGTCCCGCCGCCGCTGCGCGACTGGGAGGACTACCTGGAGACGCTCGACGGCATCAGGGTCGGGGGCGGCCCCGAGGACCACACGATGGTCTGGTGGGACGCGCGCCTTCAGCCCCGGCTGGGCACGGTGGAGCTGCGCGAGCTGGACGTGCAGACCGGCCTTGACGATGCGGCGGGCATGGCCGCCCTCGTGCACGCGCTGGCGCGCCGCGCGGTCGAGCAGCCGGTGAGCGAGCGGTCGCCAGCCCAGGCGCTGCACTGGTCGAGCTTCCGCGCGGTGCGCGACGGGCTCGATGCCGAGCTGCTGTTCCGCGGCCGCCTGCGCCCCGCACGTGAGGCGGGGCGGGAGCTGCTCGACGAGCTGAGCGGGGAGGACGATGCGCTGGTCGGCGTCGAGCGGATCCTGCGCGAGGGCGGCGCCCCCGCGCGGCAGCGAGCGATTAACGCGGAGGGCGGGATGCCCGCGCTGCTGCGCCACCTGGCCGACGAAACCGCGCGCGGGCTCTAACGGGTCGGCAAGGAGGCGCCGGGCCGGGGCTCGAGGCCCGGCCC
>JACCSF010000135.1 GCA_013813135.1 Thermoleophilaceae bacterium
CCGACGTCGAGGTGCTGGAGCGAGAGCGCGAGCGCGAGCTCGGCGCGCTAGCCAGCACCGTCGTCGCCGCGCTCGACGAGCGCCAGCGCCAGGTCGCGGCGCTCCACAGCCGGCGCGTGGCCGGCCGCGAGATCGCCAAGCACCTCGGTACAAGCGAGCGCAGGGTGAAGCACCTCAAGGAGGAAACCTTCGCGCGGGCACGGCATGTGCTCGTCGAAGCGGCCGGCGGCGGCTGCGAAGAGGGAGAGCGGCTGATCAGCCGCTTGTCGTTTGGGCTGGCCAGCTCGCGCGAGCACACCAAGGCCGAGCTACACCTCGCCAACTGCAAGCGCTGCGGCACGCTCTACCGGCGCCTCGAACTCGTGCACGAAAAGGTCGCGGCGCTGCTGCCCATCCCTGTCGCCGCGCAGGTCGACCCGGGCCTGGTCGAGCGCGCCCTGCACAAGACGGCCGACGCGTTCGTCCAGGCCAAGCAGCAGCTCGCCGACGTCGGCAGCCACGCCAAGCAGCACGCCGCCGCCGGGTACACACGGGCGGTCGAGTACACGCCGATTGCCAGCGCCCGGCCGGGCGCAGCCGCCACCGCCATCGCCGGCTGCTTGGCGCTCGGCGGCGGCGCGGCCAGTTACTGCATCGACCGCGGCGTAGACCCCATCACCGGCTTCGTCGATGTCATCCAACCGGCCCCGGCCGAAACCGAGCCGCCGGATCCGCGCAAGGAGTCCGCTGCCGAGCAGCTCCCGCCACCGCCGCAGCCCCCGGTCGCACCGGTGCCCGCGCCCGCCGAGCCGCAGCCGTCCGCCCAGCCCGAGTCGCAGCCGACTCCGCCGCCTCCGCCTCCCCCCGAGCCAACCCCGGCCGGGGTGCAGTTCGGCGAGCCCGCGCCGGCGCCCGCGGCCGTCGGCTCGACTTCGGCACCTTCACCGCAGCCGGCTCGGCCGGCGCCCGTGTCGCAGGACGGCGGCACCGACCTGTACGGCCCATGACCCCCCAAGGAGCACCGATGCGCACGACCCCCGCTCGCCTCGCCCTGCTGGCCGCCGGCGCCTGCGCGCTCACGTGGCTGCTGGTCACGGCCGTCCCGGCCGCGGCTGGCACGTTTACGATCAATGCCTGCCAGGCCGACCGCTTGGGCTTCTCGACCCAGGCGTTCGGCGACTACGCGACCCGCGGCATGAAGTGGAAGCGGGCCTGCAACCCCGCCGGTCCCGGCCTGCGCGGCCTCTATACAGGCAACGTGGTGCGCTCCGGCCGCGTCGAGCCCGGTGCCCAGTCGCGCTTCGTCATGGACGCGCCGCCCGGCACCCGCTTCCTCAGCCTGACCTGGTCCGGTAAGGCCACCCGGCGCGACTGCCGCTACACCCTCCAGTTCTACGCCTACCGGCCTGACGGCCCGCCCGAGTCGATCCGCAACTTCCGCGCGAATCACAACTGCCCCAAGGCCGAGCACACCCAGACCGCCGGCCTACCGAAGCCGAAGACCTACCCGATTGCGGGCGCCACCCGCATCGTCCAGCGTGCTGTCTGCGTCGGCGGCAGCCGCAAGCGCTTCTGCTCTGCGCGCTCGGTCAACAACATCCGCACCTTCTACGCCGAAGCCACCGTCGTCGACCTCAGCGGCCCCAGCGTCGCGGTCGTTCAGGACAACCCGTTCACGCAAGGCGAGTGGGTGAACGGCACCCAGAGCGTCAGCTACACCGCCAACGACAACGTAGGCGTGAAGACGGCCCACGCCCTTATCGGCGGCAACGCCCGCGAAGAGCACCCCCGGCCGTGCGACTACACCCGACTGGTCCCCTGCACCAACGACCCCGGCCAGATCCGAGTCGACACGACCAAGCTCAGCGACGGTACCCAGCCGCTGCAGGTACAGGCGATCGATACGGCCGACAACCCGAACGCCTCCCAGCCGGTGACGGTGCGAATAGACAACAGCGCGCCTGGCCCCGTTCCGCTGAGCGTGGACGGTGGTGATGCATGGCGGTCGCAGAACTCGTTCGGCGCCGTGTGGCATAACCCCGACGAGGGCGACCGGGCGCCAATCGTGGCCGCCCACTGGCGCCTGTGCCGACCTGGAGGGGATGCCTGCACGACTGGGAGTCAGGCGGCGGCCGGGATCGCCCGGCTGGGCGACCTGAAGGTGCCTGAGCCGGGTGACTGGGAGCTGCGCGTGGTTCGCGAGGATGCCGCCACCAACCGCAACGACGCCTACGCCTCGCAGCCGGTCCGGTTGCGCTACGACCCCGAGCCACCCACGCTCGGCTTCGAGGGCTCGCCGGCCGACGATCCGACGCGGGTGTCAGTCGCGGTGACCGAGAAGATCTCCGCCGTGGCGAGCGGCCAGGTGGAGCTCAGCCGGGAGGGCTCGAACACGTGGCAGGCGCTGCCCACCCAGCTCGAGGGCAGCCGGCTGGTGGCGCGCATCGACGACGCCGCGCTCGCGCCGGGTCGCTACCTGTTGCGTGCCCAGGCCACTGATCTCGCAGGCAACGTGGGCGTGGCGGCCGCCGCGCAGCCGGTGACGTTGCCGTTACGCATCCAGTCGGCCATGCAGGTCGGGGTGGCCAAGACCAAGATCGTTCGTAAGAAGGT
>JACCSF010000138.1 GCA_013813135.1 Thermoleophilaceae bacterium
CCTTTAACCGAGGGAAGAGCTCGTAGACGCGATCGAGGTCCGACTCCACGTTGCCGTCGCGGCGCAGGTAGGCGCCCAGGTCGAGGTTCTCGCGCACCGTCATGCGCGCGAAGCAGTGGCGGCCCTCGGGCGACTGCGAGATGCCGAGCCGGACGATGTCCTGAGCTGGCGTCTCGCCGATCTCGCGCCCGTCGAACTGGATCGAGCCCTCGCGCGGCGGAGTCAGGCCGGAGATCGAGCGCAGGGTGGTGGACTTGCCGGCCCCGTTGGAGCCGATCAGCGTCACGACCTGGCCCTCCTCGACCTCGAGCGAGATCCCCTTCAGGGCCTCGATGTTGCCGTAGTAGGTGTGGATGTCGTTGAGCTCGAGGAGTGCCATCAGCCCTGCTGGCCCCCCTCTCGCTTGCCCAGGTAGGCCTCGATGACACGGTCGTCGGCGCGGATCTCCTCGGGCTGCCCCTCGGCGATCTTGGTGCCGTGATCCAGCACCGTGATCCGCTCCGAGACGCCCATCACGACCTTCATGTCGTGCTCGATCAGCAGGATCGTCAGCGCCCGTTCTTCGCGCAGCTGCTCCATGAACTCAGTCAGGCGGGCCGACTCTTGCGGGTTCATGCCGGCGGTCGGCTCGTCGAGCAGCAGCAGCGCGGGGTCCGAGGCCAGCGCACGGGCGATCTCGACGCGGCGCTGGTCGCCGTAGGAGAGGTTGCTGGCCAACTGGCCGAAATGGTTCTCCGCGAGGCCGACGTAGGCGAGCATCTCGCGCGCCTTGTCGCGCACCGCGATCTCCTCCTTGCGGACCGACGGCGGCCGCAGGATCGAGCCGAACAGCCCCGCCTTCATGCGCGCGTGCTGGCCGACCATGACGTTCTCGGTGGCGGTCATCGACGAGAACAGGCGGATGTTCTGGAAGGTGCGCGCGACCCCGAGCGAAGTGATGATGTCCGGGCGCGTGCCGGTCACGTCGGTGCCGCCGAAGAGGATGCGCCCGAGCGTGGGCTTGTAGAGCCCCGTCAGCATGTTGAAGAAGGTCGTCTTACCCGCCCCGTTGGGACCGATGATCGAGACGATCGAGCGCGGCTTGACGTGGAAGGAGACGTCCTCGACGGCGACAAGGCCGCCGAAAGCCTTCGTCACGTGCTCGGTAGCGAGCAGCGAGTCGACGGAGCCGTTGCCCGACTCGACGCTCATGCGCGCGCCTCGAACACCGCTGCCTTCGTGTCGTCAAGCGGCCCCTCACCCGAGGTCAGCTCGATCTGGCGCCGGCGTTCGGGCAGCAGACCCTCGGGCCGCAGCACCATCATCAACACCAGCAGGAAGCCGAACACGCCGAACGTGACCTCGCTGAAGGAGAACTCGAGCCCGAGTGAGTCGAGCTTCCCGCGCACGAACTCGCCGTCGAGCACGTCGGGGATCAGCCAGTAGTTCACGAAGCTCAGGGAGACGGCGCCCAGCACCACACCCCAGACGCTGCCCAGTCCGCCGAGGATGACCATCGCGAGGATGAAGATGGAGAAGCCGAACTGGAACTGGTTGGCGTTGATGCTCGAAAAGAAGGGCCCGAGGAACGCTCCGGAGATGCCGCCGAACGCTCCTCCGGCGGCGTAGGAAAGGAGCTTGGTCTTGACGAGCGGCACGCCCATGCTCGCGGCGGCCACCTCGTCCTCGCGCAGCGCGATCCAGGCGCGGCCGAGGCGGGAGTCGCGCAGGCGGAAGTCGACGAACAGCACGACCAGGACGAGCGCGAGCACGGCCCAGTAGTAGGGCCTGAGATCTGTCGCCGAGTCGAACTCGCCGAAGATCGGCAGGTTGATCTGGTCGATCGGAGAGATCGACTGGCGGCCGTTGGAGAGCTTGTTGTCGCCGAAGATCGTGACCTCGTCGCCGTTGGCGAACACCCTGCTGATGATCTCGCCGAAGGCGAGCGTGACGATCGCGATGTAGTCGCCGCGCAGGCGAAGCGTCGGCAAGCCGATCAGGATTCCGGCGGTCGCGCAGATGACGATCGCCCCGATGATCAGCAGCAGCAGGTTGAGGTGGATGCCGGGCAGGCTCGACACGAAGTCGCTCGTGCCGACGTGGATGCCCTTCTCGTCGTTGACCGAGGAGAAGAAGTCGGAGGCCCACCAGCCGGTGACCATCAGACCGAACGCATAGAAGGCGACGTAGCCGAGGTCGAGCAGCCCGGCAAAGCCGACCACCAGGTTCAATCCGAGCGCCATCACGACGAACGCGAGCGCCAGGATCGCGTCGTTGGTGAGACCGTCGAGCGGCGGCCGGAACAGCGGGAAGAGGGCCACCGCGATCCCGCCGAGGACGGCGATCGCGACGCCCGCGCGCGGGTCCCGCCGCAGCTGCGCCACCCTGCTCATCCGGCCTCCCTGGTCTCCTCGCCGATCAGCCCCTGCGGGCGGAAGACCATGATGATCACCAGGTAGACGAACACGATCGCGGGCGTCCAGTCGTTGCCGATGCGGTTGTCGGAGATGCCCTGGATGATCCCGATGATGACGCCGCCGAGCACCGCGCCGCGGATGTTGCCGATGCCGCCCATCACCGCGGCTGTGAAGGCGTAGAGGCCGGCCGAGAAGCCCTGGAAGTACCAGATCGAGGTCTGGTAGAGCGCGCTGATCAAGCCGGCGGCGCCGGCCATCAGGCCGCCGAGCAGGAAGGTCAGCGAGATCGTGGTGTCCACGTTGATGCCCATCAGCCGCGCCGCCTCGGGGTCCTGCGCGGTGGCACGCATCGCCTTGCCGAGGCGGCTGCGTGCCACGAAGCTGGTCAGCAGCAGCACCAGCGGGATCGTCACGGCGATGGCGAGGACGTGCCCGCGCGTGATCGACACGCCCCAGATCTCGATCAGGTGCTTCTGCGAGCCGAGCAGGTCGGGCACGGCCTTCTGGGAGGCGCCGATCCAGAGGACGCCGACGTTCTGGAGGATGAACGACATGCCCACCGCGGTGATCAGCGGCGCGAGCTTGGGCGCCCCTCTCAGCGGCCGGTAGGCGACCCGCTCGATCATCACGTTGAGCGAGGCGCTGACCATCATCGCCAGGATCAGGATCGCCGCCAGCCCGAGGACCAGCCCGGCGGCGCCGGTGGCGGGGGTCAGCCCGAACGTCGCGTACAGGGCCGCCGACGCGAGCGACCCGAGCATGAAGACCTCGCCGTGGGCGAAGTTGATCAGCTCGATGATCCCGTAGACGAGCGTGTAGCCGAGCGCGATCAGCGCCAGGACCGCGCCGTTCGAGAGGCCCTCCACCAGGTTGTTGCCGAGACGGTTGAGGTTGCCGTCGTCGGAGAGGTCCTGGATCCCGTACCGAATGGGCAGGGCCAGGAGGAGCAGAATCAGGCCGTACGTCGAGATGAACTCCCAGACGGCCTCCGAGCGCCGCCGGGACGGCGCGCTAGTGACTGTTGCGGCTTCCACGCTCCCTCGATCGCGATCCTATACCGATAAGGGGCGGGTCTTGCGACCCGCCCCTTATCTTGCATCGTTGCTTCTAGGCGCTCAGCCCCCGGCCTGGGCCTTGATGACCTTCTCGAAGGTCGGCAGGCCGTCCTTGATCAGGTAGAGCCCGTAGTCGGTGAGCGTGGTGTCACCGTTCTCGTCGATGCTGTAGACGCCGAGGGCCGACTCGCGGTCCTTGGTGTTCGTCACCAGCTGCGTGTACACGGCCTCGCGGTCGTTGGCCTTGTCGCCGACCGCCTTGAGCGTGGCCAGCGCCAGCGCCATCGTCTCGTAGCCGTAGATGGCATACGGGTCCGGCTCCGATTCGCCGTACTCCGCCTCGAAGTCCGCGAAGAATTTCTCGGCCTCGGCGTTGTTGCGCTTCTTGAACTCCTCGAGCCCAAGCGTCGCCACCGTGAACTTGGTGCGAGCACCCACGTCGGCGGGGATACCGCCCTCCGCCGGGTTGGTGAACGCCTCCTCGGCCACGCCGTCCGGTCCGTAGAGCTTCACGGTCGGGCTGGCGGCCGCCACGTCCTTGAACACCTGGACGTAGTTCTCGCCCGTCACACCCGAGCCGACGAAGCAGTCGGCATTGACCTTCGCCGCGAGTGACCGGTAGTTCGGCGCGTTGCGGTCGGTGCCGTCGTTGCCCTCCACCGTCAGGCCCTGGTTTTCGGCCGAGCGCTCGATGTTGCGGGCCAGGCCGGCGCCGTAGGTGGTCTTGTCGTTGAAGATGTGGAGCGACTTGCAGCCGTCCTCCACCATCGTCGTCACCAGGGCGGCACCCTGGATGTCGTCGGCGGGCACGACGCGCGCGTACGTGCGCGTCTGCGCCGGGTAGTACTTCTCCGGCTCGCCCGGCTCGGATCCCGGCTTGTCCGTCGTCAGACCCACGTAGGTGTTCGACGGTGAGATCTGCGGAATCCCGGCCTTGTTCAGGATCGGCAGCGACACCTTCGTGCCTCCGGAGTTGAACTCTCCGAGGTAGAAGATCGTCGCCTTGTCCTGCACGGCCTCGCGGGCGTTCGAGGCGGTCTGCGCCTCGTCCGCCGTGCCCGGGTTCTGCGCGGTCGAGTCATCCAGCGAGACGTACTTGATCTTGAACTTGCCGACCTTGTTGCTGACCTGCTTGAGAGCAAGCTGCTCACCTGCGATTACGGCCTCGGACTGCTCCTTCGACGTTCCCTGAAGCGGGAGGCTCGAATAGATCGTCAGGGAGTCCCCCGAGATCCCCGCGCCTCCGCCGCCCGAATCGCCCTCGTCGTCGTCGCTACCGCAAGCGGCAACTGTGAAAGCGAAGACACCCAGCAGGCAGCTGAGCAGTGCCAGCCAACGTACTCGTGACAATTTCC
>JACCSF010000152.1 GCA_013813135.1 Thermoleophilaceae bacterium
TTCCCGAACTGGCTGTCCGCCAGCTTGATCGCGGTTCCCTTCGCCGCGGCCGGCTGCTCGTCGCGCGCCTGCGCGTCGCTAGTCGTGCTTTGCCTATCCGGCTCCTCGGTCGCCGCCTCGGCGGCGGGCTCGGGGGCGGCGCCCTCCCCGCCCGATTCTGAATCGGACCCGCAGCCGCCGGCCACGAGAGCGGCGATCGCGAGCGTGAGAAGCAGAAGGCGCCGCATCGAATCCTCTGGCCCAAGTCTGCCGCACAATCCTTACCAGGTTCCTACAAAGGCGCGCCGGTCTCGTTCCGCAGGGTCGGACGTGAGCAGCGCCCTAAGACGCGTCGGGTCTAGGCGAGGGGTTCGTGTGGGAGCGCCCGCTGCGCCGCGCGGACCTCGAAGCGCTGGGTGACGGCGCGCCCGACGGACCAAGAGGCGTTGCTCGCCGACGACATACCACGAGCTGATCGACGAAGCCTGGCTCGCACGCGCCCAAGCGGCTCGCCAAGACCTACGTCGACACGGCGCTGTGACACCCACACCACGCGCCTCTCGCTCTTCGCCTCTGGGAGGGACTCCATGAAGCTTGCTCGCGTTTCGTGCCCTCGTGCTACGGGTAGCGCCGCAGGTGGACTCCTGCTCGAGGAGGCAGGGGCCGCTCGACGAAAGGGAAGCGCCATGCTCAGACTTTCCGCTTGCCGCAGGGCGGTGCTAGCGGCCACGTTCGCGGCCGCGGTGACTTTTCCGGCCACCGCCGGGGCCGCCGTTGATCCTATGACCTTGGTGAGCGGAACGAGTCCTTTCGCCGCGGGTTGCGAGGTGGCGCCTCAGACCGGAACTGTGTTCCGGAATGCCGAGGTCGAGCCGTGGGTCGACGTGAACCTGGCCGACGCCGACAACCTCGTGGGCAATTGGCAGCAGGACCGCTGGTCCAACGGCGGATCGAGCGGGAACCTGAGTGCCTACAGCCGGAACGGGGGTGCGAGCTGGACCATCCCGCCGATCAGCGCCGCCTCCGACACCGGGCAGGCAAAGTTCAGCCGCTGTACGGGCGGCAACGCCTCCAACGGCGGTGACTTCGAGCGGGCGACCGACCCTTGGGTGTCGTTCTCACCCAACGGCGTGGCGCACCAGGTGGCGATGGGGATCAACGACTCCAACGTCGCGAACGCCGTACTCACGTCGCGCTCGTCCGATAAGGGCGCGAACTGGGAGAACCCGGTGGTGGTCAAGTTCGACGACCGGGCGAACTTCTTCAACGACAAGGAGACGCTCACCGCCGATCCGACCGACCCGAGGTACGTCTACGTCACCTGGCAACGCATCGTGGCTCCCAACGAGAGGGCTAGCGCGCGGGCCGGCGAGCGCGCGGCGGCGTTCCGCTCGATCGCCTGGTTCGCACGTTCGGACGACAACGGCGCTTCGTACGAGCTGGTGAAGCCGATCCTCGATCCGGGCAACAAGGCCCAGACGATCGGCAACCAGATAGTGGTGCTTCCGAATGGAGACCTGGTGATGGTCTTCAACCTGATCCGCAACGTCGGTACGAACCGCAACCGCGGCTACACCGCGGCCGTGATTCGTTCGACCGACAGGGGCAACACCTGGTCGACCCCGATCGAGATCGATCGCATGATCACAGACGGCGTTACCGATCCGGCCGACGGCCATCCGGTGCGCACCGGCGACCTGATCCCGCAGATCGCCGTCGACGACCAGAGCGGCAAGCTCTACGTCGTCTGGCAGGACGATCGCTTTACCGGTGAGGAGCAGGTCGCGTTGTCAAGCTCCACCGACGGAGGACTGACCTGGCTGGACACGCGTCGCGTCAGCACGGTCGGCGGCGTCAATCAGGCGTTCACCCCGACCGTGAGGGTGGCGGACGACGGAACGGTGGCCGTTCAGCACTACGACTTCCGCTTCGACGATCCGAGCACCACCCCGCCGCTCACAACCGACGCGTGGCTGCTGCGCTCGGCCGACGGCGGTGCCAGCTGGACGGAGGAGCGGATTGGCAGTGGCACGCCCGGGGTCGTGACCCCCGGCGACGGCACGGCCTCGTTCGACATGACCACGGCGCCGGACGCGCGCGGCTACTTCGTGGGTGATTACGCCGGGCTCGACTTCGCCGGCGGCGGCCTGAAGCCCGGCTTCAAGCCGTTCCACGTGCGCGCCAACACTGGCAACCTGACCAACCGCACCGACGTGTTCTCGACGACCGCATCCGTCAGCGGTCCCTAGGAAAGCGGGGCGCTCCGCCGCGCGTGGCGGCGGAGCGCCCTTTAATCTCGGATGGTCGCGGCCGAAGTTAGCCCGTCTCGATCGCTCCTGGGGCCAGCCCCCAGAGTGACTTGGACCCATCCACCTTCGGTCACCCGCCATTCGACGAGCCGACCCTCCATCGGCAGGTTGTCGGCAGACCGCGCGGGGCACCATCCCGCGCGTTGCCCTGCCACTGCACGGACCGCGCTGCGCAGGGAGGTCCAACAGGCGGGGTGGTCATCCCGTGAGCCGATCCCCAAACGGACCCCGCGGGCGAAGCTGCGCACGCGGTCGGCATCCCCGGCCGGGCCGCTCAGCACGATCACCGGCAGGTCGGGGGATCCACGCGCGAGGCCAGCCCGTCCGCCGCCCTGGTGCGGTCGAGCAGCGCAGGCCGCTGCCGTCCTCGAGCCCGAGGTCGAGCACCACCAGCGACGGCCGGCGCACCTCGATCGCCCGCAGCCCTTCCCCCGCCCCGCTCGCCCCGGCCGCCTGGAACCCGTCGGCCGTCAGGTTGTCCAGCAGGAAGGCACGCGTGGCCTGGGCGTCCTCGACGACCAGCACGGTGCGACGCTCGAGAGGTTGGTCCACGCCCGGAGAAGCCCAGCCCTCGCGAGCCTCGCCCCCGAAAGCGTTATCGCGCCAAGGGACTGCAAATCGGGTTGCAGACCTCCCGGGGCGGAAGGAATCGGCCGTAGGATGACGACGCCGGGCCCCGCCCGCGAAACTGGAACATGGATACAACAAAACGCGGCAATTACGAGTCCGGCTCCGACTACGTGCTGGAGTACGGCGAGCTTCGCTTCACGTTCAATGAGCGTGACTTCACCGAGCGCGTCGAGCAGGCGGCGGTGAAGCTCGGATTCGTGGACGGTCCGCTTGGCGACCATGAGCGCGAGGATCTCGTCAACCTCGCCGTCAACGGTGAGGTCCACGAGGCGCAGTCGAACCTGGGCGAGCACATCAACTACTGCTGGGGCGACCTCAACGGTCCCTCGGAGCGCTCGCTGGTCCACTGGCTCCGGCGGCTCGTCTTCCGCGGCGCCTGGCTCGACCAGCGCGTGATGGAGGGCGAGCTCGATTTGGTCTTCGACGAGAACACCCACTCCTTCGGGTATGCCCAGCCCGACCGCAACCTCGAGCTGATCGAGCTCTCACCCGAGCCGAGCTGGCACGCGGTCGGGTATCGGCGGTAGGGTTCCTGCAGCCGGGCTGCAATTTCCTGAGGAGGAGAGCATGCGGAAGCTGTTGCTCGAGGCCGACGGCTTGGGCGCGCCCAAGCAGCCCGGGTACATCCTCGGCTTCCAGGAGATGGCGCTGGTCGACTCCAAGGACCCCGACGCCAAGCCGCTCCCCATCGCCAAGATGATGGTCCACCACTTCCTCTACTTCGCCCGCGGCCGCGTGCACGAGGGCCCGGGCAGCTGCTGGCGCGGCGCCGGCTTCATCGGGGGGCGCGGCGAGGAGCATCCGCTCGGCCGTCCTCAGATGACGCTGCCGAAGCGCTCGCGCGACGTCTACGGCATCAACAACCGCACGGCGGAGGGCAACGCGCCGAACTGGTCGCTCACCGCGATGGTGATGAACCACTACAAGCGCCCGAAGAGCTTCTACGTCCGCACCAAGGTCTGGTACACGACCGAGCAGCGCACGTCGATCCTGCCGGTCGTGATCGGCGACTGCGCGCAGCTCGCCAACGGCATGTCCTACGACGTGCCCGGCGGCGGCAGGAAGGGCTCGAACTTCGTCAACACGAGCGACTGGGTCGCGCCCTTCAGCGGGCGGATGCTGGTCGCCTCGTCCCACCAGCACGGCGGCGGCAAGTACCAGGCGCTCGACAGCCGCACGTGCCAGCGGCGGCTGTTCAAGGCGCCGGTCTACCACGGCCTGCCCAAACACCCCTACAACTCGATCCGGCCGATCCTGCACGAGCCCGGGCCGATCGGCACGGGCGCCTACGCGACCGCGCAGGGCATCCCGATCGTCAAGGGCGAGGTGCTACGGCGAACGGCGGTGCACGACGACCACAACCTGCACGTGGCCTCGATGGGCTTCTGGGCGACCTGGTTCGTCGCGGACGACTCCGTGAAGCGCTGCGGGAAGATGCCCGACGACGTCGTAGAGATCAACAAACCGAAGCACTACACCGCACGCCGGACTACGACCTCGAGGTCCCGCAGTTGTCCAAACCCAAGGGCGCGATGGCCGTGTTCAGCGGCAGCCCGCTGGAGATCGGCGACTACTTCTTCCGGCCCGGCAAGGTCACGGCCAAGGTCGGGGAAACGGTGACCTGGAACTTCAGCGGCTCGAAGCCGCACAGCGTGACCGTGGCGAACGGCCCGCGCGGATTCTCATCGGTCTACTGGGGCCAGACGAGCGGCAGCTACAGCGTCACGCCTAAGGTGAAGGGCACGTACAAGCTGGTCTGCCTCGTGCACCCCACCACGATGGCCGAGACGCTGGTCGTCAAGTAGGCGAGCTAGTTCAGGTCTTCGCCGTGGAGGGTCCCGCTCTCCACGGCTGAGACCTGGCCGTCTCGCTCGAGCACGACGCGCGTGGTGGCCCAGCGCAGCAGGTCGCTGTCCTCGCCTCCGGCGGCCAGGATCGTCAGCGACCCGCCCTCCCCGGTGGCGCGCCCGGCCCCGAAGATGCGGCGCCGCGTGCCGTGCGGCAGCGCGTGCAGGGAGTCGATCACCACGGCCGCGTGGCCGCCGCGCTCCACCTGGCGCTTGGCGCGCTCGACGGCCAGCTCGGCGGCTTGCGCCTGGGCCTCGGGGGAGCGCTCGAAGCTGCCCCCCACCACCGGCGGCCCGAGCTCGCGCCATTCGCCGATCTCCTCGGGCCGTACGCCGGCGAGCACGACCTGAACGCCGACGTCGGTGTGGCGCTCGGCGAGAGCCTTCACGGCCTCTCGCAGCAGCGTGGTCGCGCCGGCCCCGGGCGGGCCCACGAGAGCGACGCGCGACCCCTGGCCGTAGGGCACGGCATCCAAAGCCGGCGGCGCGGCCAGGCGCTGCGTCGGGAAGACCGGTGTGAGCTCGCCGAACCAGGGCCGCTGCTCGGGCGGCTCCGCGTCGGCGCCGTTCACGCTCTCCACGCGGATCAAGGACGGGTGGCGCTCGTTGCGCCGCGGCGGGCGCACCGGCCCGCTGATCTCGTCGCCGGAGCGCAGCTCGCAGCGGCGAATCTGGGCGGGCGACACGTACACGTCGCCCTTCGACTGTCCCGCCGAGTCAAGCCGCAGGAAGCCGGAGCCGTTGGTCAGGATGTCGAGCCCGCCGGCGAGGATCTCCTCGTCGGAGGTCTCGTCCTCGACCTCCGGCTCCTCCTCGACGACGTCCAGCTCGCTCTCGCCGGGCTGCTCCTCTTCGGGAGCCTCCTCGCCAGAGGGGCCCTCGAGCGTCTCGTCGGAGGGAACCTCGTCCGGCGCGGCATCCTCCTCATCGGGGGTGGGCGGCGCCTCGATGGGCGCCTCGTCCTCGGGCGCCGGAGCCTCGTCGTCTGCCTCGTCGCCGCCCTGCGCGTCGAGAATCGCGCCGATCAGGTCCCCCTTGCGCTTGCTGCGGAAGCCCTCCAGGCCGAGCTCGGACGCGATCGCGTGCAGGTCGGCGAGCGGGCTGCCTTCGAGCTCCTTGCGCTGCAGAACTGACACTGGGGGCTGCTCCTTGATCGGGACGAGAGCGCGGAAGGCTACAGCGCGCCCGGCGGAATCCCTCGGCCGCTCCCGAACTCAGGTCGCCTGCACTGGATGTCCCGGAGAGAGGTACGCTCGGAACATCACCGACGCCGGAGGCGACAGGGAGAGGGAGCTCGTCGCAGAGGCGGTGTTCTACGCGCTCTTTCGCGTTGTCGAGATCGAGGAGCTCGCCGATGCGGAGAAGGCCGTCGAATGGGCCCAGGGAATCGTCGACGATCCGACACTGCGACTGGCATTCGGCGACGGAGTGATCGGCGCCGTCGCTGATCGGGCCAGGAGGGACGCCGCAGCGCCGGGCGACTGACGGC
>JACCSF010000226.1 GCA_013813135.1 Thermoleophilaceae bacterium
GTCGAAGTCCGCGCGCAACGTGTTCATCGCGCCGTGGATCCGTGGCGCCGCCGCCCTGGTGCACGACGAGCGCTTCGATCCCGCCCAGCGCCTGGACGTGCTCGAGAGCGAGTCCGTCGACGTGCTCTGCATGGCGCCGACCGAATACCGGGTGATCGCCAACCGGGCGCAGCCGCGCCCGCTGCCGGCGCTGGGCGGGCTCCTCGCCGCCGGCGAGGCGCTCGACCCCGAGGTGCTCGCCACCTGGCACGAGGCCACGGGCCTGTGGATCCGCGACGGATTCGGGCAGACGGAGACCGGCCAGCTCACGGGCCATCCGCCCGGCCAGCCGCCGCGCCCCGGCTCGATGGGGCGCCCGCTGCCGGGGGTCGGGCTGAGCGTGCGCGATGGCGAGCTGGTGCTCGACCCCGCCAGCGACCCGACGTTCTTCCTGCGCTACCTCGGCGAGCCGCCGCATCTCGGCGCCTGGCACACCGGCGACCTCGTCCACGCCGACGAGGAGGGCTTCCTGTTCTTCGAGGGCCGCTCGGACGACGTGATCGTCTCCGCCGGCTACCGGATCGGCCCGTTCGAGGTCGAGTCCGCGCTCGTGGCGCATCCCGCGGTCGCCGACGCGGCGGCCGTGGCGGCTCCGGACGCCGAGCGCGGCAGCGTCGTGCGCGCGATCGTCGTGCTGAGCGACGGCCACCGCCCGAGCGACGACCTCGCCCGCGAGCTGCAGGACCACGTGAAGGCCGAGACCGCGCCGTACAAGTACCCACGGATCGTGGAGTTCGCCGCGGAGCTGCCGCGCACCGCGAGCGGCAAGGTCCGGCGCGCGCAGCTGCGCGAAGCCGCGCCCCGACGCGGCGCGTGGGGGATAACCGCACCTGTCAAGGGGGCTGGCACGAGTACGCTCGGCTCCATGAGCTCTGCCTCGCTTCGCTCGTCACCGGCTTCGCCTCGCGCCCTCCGCCCGGCCTCGATCGACCACGACCGCGTGATCGCCCTCACCGAGCGGGAGCGGACGGTCTACCGCGAGCGGACCGCCCGCTCGGGCGAGTACTTCCAGCGGGCCAGCGGCGTCATGCCGGGCGGCGTGCCGTCGCAGTTCCAGAAGAACGACCCGTGGCCGGTCTACGTCGAGCGCGGCCGGGGCGCCCGCGTCTGGGACGTCGACGGCAACGAGTACCTGGACTTCCACAACGGCTTCGGCGTCATGTGCGTCGGCCACGCCAACCCCGTCGTCGCCGCCGCCGTCAAGGCGCGCATGGACGAGGGCACCCACTTCGCCGCGCCCACCGAGGGCTCGATCGTCGTCGCCGAGGAGCTGCGCCGGCGCTGGGGGCTGCCGCAATGGCGCTTCACGAACTCCGGCACGGAGTCCACGATGGACGCGGTCCACCTCGCCCGCGGCTCCACCGGCCGCGAGGTGATCGTCAAGATCGAGGGCAGCTACCACGGCCACCACGACGCCGTGATGGTCTCCGTCAAGCCGCCGCCCGCGCTGATGGGCGACCGCGACCGTCCGACGTCCGTCGCGTACGGGCTCGGCTATCCCGCCAACACCCCCGAGCTGACCCGCGTCGTCCCGTTCAACGACGCGGAGGCGCTCGCCTCCCTGCTCGAGGAGCTGCGCGGCCGGGTCGCCGGCGTGATCATGGAGCCGGCGATGATGAACATCAACATCGTCCCGCCCGTGGCCGGCTACCTCGAGCGCGTGCGCGAGCTGACGCGCGACCATGGCGCCGTGCTGATCTTCGACGAGGTCAAGACCGGCGCCGCGGTGGCCCCCGGCGGCGCGACCGAGCTGTTCGGCGTCACGCCCGACGTGGTCTGCCTCGCCAAGGCGATCTGCGGGGGCCTGCCCGGCGGCGCGATCGGGATGACCGCCGAGCTGGGCGCGCTGATCGCCTCGGGCCAGGTGCGCCAGCAGGGCACGTTCAACGGCAACCCGCTCGTGATGGCCGCCGCCGAGGCCACGCTCACCCGGGTCCTCACCGACGAGGGCTACGCGAAGCTGCACCGCCTCAACGAGGACCTGATGGCCGGTTGCGAGCGGGTGATCGCCTCCTACGGCCTGCCCGCCCACACCGTCGGCATGGGCTCCAAGGGCTGCGTGGTGTTCTCGACCGAGCCGGTCCGCGAGTACCGCGACTACCTGACGAAGGTCCACCACGAGCTGACCAACCTCGCGTGGCTGTACCACATGAACAACGGCATCTTCATGACGCCGGGCGAGGACGAGGAGTGGACGCTGTCGGTGCTGCACGGCGACGAGGACCTGCGCCGCTACCTCGAGGTGTTCGATAGGTTCGCACGCGACGTCACGTCCGCCGGCTGAGCATGAAGTACCTGAAGATCTACCTCAACGACCACCTGATGGGCTCGACGACGGGGGTCGAGCTGGTCCGGCGGATCGCCGACGGGCACGAGGGCGAGGAGCTCGGCACGTTCGCCGCCGCACTGGCCGAGGAGATCGAGGCCGACCGCGACGCGCTGCTGGACATCATGCGCACGCTGGACGCCTCGCGAGACCAGGTCAAGGTCGCCGCGGGCTGGATCGCCGAGAAGGTCGGCCGCCTGAAGCTCAACGGCGAGCTGCGCGGCTCCTCCCCGCTCAGCCCCGTGGTCGAGCTGGAGGGACTCTCGATGGGCATCGAGGGCAAGCGGCTGCTGTGGGTCGCGCTCGCGGAGACCGAGGGCGTCGCGCAGCGCGTCGGCGCCGAGCGCCTGCAAAAGCTGATCGAGCGCGCCGAGCAGCAGCGCGAGGGCGTCGAGCGCCGGCGGCGCGAGGCCGCTCGCCGCGCCTTCACGGCGTAGGCGCGCCCGCCCGGCTGCGGGCGCGTCGTCATCGGGGTCGAGACCGATGTCACATTCGAGGCCCTTCGCGCGAGGTGGGAGACGACCCCCCGAAGGAGGCGATGGAACATGAGGCATTCGCTGCGCCGCCGCCGCGCCGAGAGTCCACCCGCAGCGCCGACACGCGATGGCCGGCTAAGCGGCGTCCGAGCGCTGTCGCTCGACGACCACGAGCGCCCCAACCGCGAGGACTTGAACTACGGCCACACGATCTTCACCCGTGGCGTCGTGCCGCTGCCGCGGTTCCTGACGGGTAGGAAGACGCCGCCACGGGGCTGAGCCGCCGCGAGCGGGCGGGCGGGTCGGGCATCTCAGTCTCGGCGGGGCCAGCGGCCCTCGAGCGTGAGCGCCGCCAGCACGTCCTCGTATGGCGTCTCCATCAGCGGGGTGTCGAAGCGGGGACCGCGCGCGAGGCTGGCGGGCGGGCACCGTGTAGCGGACCGAGACAGCGCCGGCGGGGCGCTGCAGCGCGTCCGCGACCGGTGGGGGGAAGGACGGGCGCAGCCGGCTCACCGGGCGATCATGCCCGAGCCGCCGAGGTTCAGTCGAGCGCGTCGCGGATACCCGCCTCGACGGCGTCTGGGTCCTGCGCGCCGTCGACGCGCCGCAGCAGCCCGCGCCGGCCGTAGTAGGCAACCAGCGGCTCCGTCTCGCGGTGGTAGACGCGCAGGCGCTCCCGGACCGTCTCGGGCCGGTCGTCCTCGCGGCCTTGTTGGCGGCCGCTGATCCGCTCCACGACCATCTCATCGGGCACGTCGATGAGGATCGCGGCCGTCAGCTCGCGTGTGCGGTCCTCGAGCGCGCCGGCGAGCGCGTCCGCCTGCGCCACGGTGCGGGGGAAGCCGTCGAGCAGGATCGGTCGGCCGTCCAAGCTCACGATCGCGTCGCGCATCATCGCGACGATCAACTCGTCCGGCACGAGGTCGCCGCGATCCATGTACTCCGACGCGCGGCGCCCGAGAGAAGTGCCCGCCGCGCGCGCCACGCGCAGCAGGTCGCCCGTGGCGAGCGAGGCGAACCCGAGCTGGTCGCTGAGACGGGCCGCCTGGGTTCCCTTGCCGCTGCCCGGCGGCCCGAGCAGCGCAACGGTCTGTTCCATCGGAACATCATCCCGCGCCGGGAGCCGCGCAGCACCGTCCAGTCGCTCCAACTCCCCTCACGCGGATGTCTCAGACGCATCTAGGATTCGCCGATGCTGCGCTCCTCGCCCGTCGACGGCTTCCGGCTCGCCTACGACCGCGAGGGTTCCGGGGTGCCCGTGGTCTTGCTCCACGGCTGGCCGGGCGACCGCGCGGACTACCGCGAGGTGACAGCACTGCTGAGCGACTCCGCCGACGTGGTCGTGCCCGACCTGCGCGGATTCGGTGAGTCGGACAAGCATCCAGAATCCCCGGCGCGCGCCTACTCCGCGGCGGCGCAGGCGCGCAGCGTCATAGGGCTCATCGAGGAGCTCGACCTGCAGGCCCGGTGATCGGTGGCTACGACGTCGGCAGCCGCATCGCCCAGACGATCGCCCGCACGTCGCCCGACCTCCTCCGTGCGATCGTGGTCGCTCCACCGCTGCCCGGCGGCGGCGACAGGGTGCTGAGCGCCGACGCTCAGCGCGAGTTCTGGTACCAGGCCTTTCACCAGCTGGACATCGTCGATGAGATCATCGACGGGAACCCGTCGACCGTGCGCGCCTACCTGCGGCACTTCTGGTCGCACTGGTCGGGACCGGCGTTCCACCGGACCGAGGCCGAGCTGGATCGCCTGGTGCACGTCTACGGGGCACCGGGCGCATTCACCGCATCGATCGGCTGGTACCGCGCCGGCTCGGGAACGGTCGCCACAAGCCTCGCCGAGACCTCACCCGAACCCGACGACCGAATCGCCGTCCCCGCCACCATCCTCTGGCCGGAGCTCGACCCGCTCTTTCCCCAGAGCTGGGGCGACCGGCTGGGAGACTTCTTCAGCGCTGCCACCCTGCAAGCGCTGCCCGGCGTAGGCCACTTCTCCCCCCTCGAAGGACCGCAGGAGTTCGCCTCCGCGATCCGAGACGCGCTCAGCACCGGCCAGGCGCGCGACTAGCCGCCGAGATCCGCGGCGAGCGCCCGCGCCTCGGCCGCCGCTGCGAGGTTGCCCTTGCGTTCGTAGAGTCGCAGCGCCTGTTCCGCGGCGCCGGCTGCGGCTTCATGCCGGCCCGCCGCGGCGCGGACATGAGCGAGGCCGACGTGCGCATCGCCATGACGTCCCATGAACTCGCTCCGCGCCCCGATCGTCACCGACTCCTCGGCCAGCCGGAGTGCCTCCTCGGGCCGGCCGCACCGTGCGAGCACACGGGCGCGGACGTCTCTGCTCTTGATCTGCCACTCGACGTCGGACGGGGCCGGCACCTCGTCGATTGCGTTGGCCAGCGCGAGCGCGTCCTGGTCGCGCCCCTGATCCGCGACCGCTCGCGTGAGGCCGACCGCGACGTCCGCGAGGAGCCAGCGGTCGCCGATCTCGCCGAACGCCTCGCGGGCGGCGCGGAAGTCCCGCTCGGCGGCTACCGGGTCTCCTGCGAGCAGCTCGATCTCGGCGCTCAGCATGGCGTGCATCCCGGACAGCCACCTCAGGCCGAGGTCGCGGCTCAGGGCCCGGCTCTCGGCGATGCGCGCACGGGCCTCGCTGAATCGGACCTGCATCGCCACGTGCGACGCGAGGAACGCCGACAGGCTCGCCTCGATCACGAGATCGCCCTCGAACTCGCCAATTGTCCGCTCGAGCCAGCCCAAGGCGTCCTCGGCGGGCGTTCGCCCGTATAGGAGGCACCAGGCCTGCGCCCCTAGGCACCAGGACTCCTCTCGGCGCCCACCTGCGCGGCGGGCGTGCCCCGCGGCGCGCCGTGCTGCGTCCGCCGCGGCCTGCAGCCTGCCCGTCATCCAGTTCACATCCGACGCGAGGATCCAGGCTCGAGCGAGCCCGGCGTCATCGTCGAGCTCGCCGAGCACCTCGACCGCGCGGTGCGCATCCGCGGCCAGGCTGTCGAGGTTCACGCCCTCCGGGCGCACATACATCTGCACGTGCCCGCGCTTGACGATCGCGCGCCACTCGACGCCGCGCTCGCGGGAGGCGCGTGCCCGATCGATGGCGTCCGCAAGCAGCGCACTCGCCCGCTCGGGCTCTCCGATCTCGAACAGCGCGTAGCCTAGATCTGGTTGCAGCTGGAGCCGGGCCGGATCGTCGGCAGGCAGCAGAGAAGCCGCGCGAGCGAGCAGACCGGCCGAAGCGGGCATGTCTCCGCGGAGGAACGCGCGTCGACCCGCCACGGCCAGGCGATCCCCGCCGCGCCTGGCCAGCGCTTCGTCGCCGATGAGCCCGATCTCGGCCCGGCAGCGGAACGCCTGCTCGAGGTGATACCCGACTATCTCCTCTGCAGCCTCCGCCGCTGCCCCGCGTTCGAGCCAGTCGGCGAAGCGCTCGTGCAGCGCGCCTCGCAGGCGCGTGGGAATGGCGCGGTAGGCGGCCTGCTGAATCAGCACGTGCCGGAACCGGAACACGTCGGTAGTCGGCGAGTGAGGCGGTCCCACGAGCTCCTTGCGGACGAGGGCCCCGATGTGGCGCTCGGCGAACTGGCGGGCGTCCTCGGGAAGCAGGTGGATCGCCGCCTCGAGCGGGAACTCTCTGCCGACGATCGCGGCGCGCTCGATCACCGCCCGCTCTCCCGGGCCGAGCCGATCGAGCCTCGCGGCGAGAACCGCCCGAATCGTGGGTGGGATCGGAAGCTCCTCCGGCGGCCCGCCTCGCTCGGCCAGCGACGCCAGCAGCTGCTCGAGGAACAGCGGGTTCCCATCGGCGGCCTCCAGGAGCCGCAGCCGAATCGGCTGGTCGAGGCGCCCGTAGCGCCGGCCGATCAACGCCTCGCACTCGTCATCCGAGAGCGGCTCGAGCAGAAGCGAGCCGGCGTTCGGCTTGCCGCCACCCCACGCCGGCCGCCGCTCGAGCAGCTCCGGACGGGCCAGGCAGAGGACGAGGATTGCGGCAGCGCGCCCGCGATCGGCCAGATACTCGACGAAGTCGAGCAGGGTGGGCTCGGCCCAGTGGAGATCCTCGAAGAGAAGTAGGAGCGGGCTTTCGCCGGCGATGACCTCGAACACGCGCCGGAAAGCCCAGAAGATCTCTTCCCGGCTGCTCGACACCTCGGCGGCGCCGATCGCCTCGCTCACGCGCGCGGCGATGACACCTGCCTGCTCCTCCGTGGCGAGGAGCGCCGAGACGCCACCGATGCCGCCGAGCTGAGCGATCATCTGCCGCAGCGGCCAGAATGTGACGCCCTCGCCATAGGGTAGGCAGCGGCCGGCGAGCACGGTGGCCTCGTCGCCAACCGAAGAGGCAACCTCCCGCCCAAGCCTCGACTTGCCGATTCCCGGTGGACCGAGGACCGTGAACAGGTGCAGGGTGTGCTCACGGGCCGCGCGCTCGAACGCCTGGCGGAGCTGCGCGACCTCGGCCTCGCGGCCGATCATCGGCCCGGCGACGGATTCAGCCAGAGGTGGCGGCTCCGCCTCGAGCTGAACCAGCCGCCATGCACCGGCGCCCGAGTCGCCGGCCGGCTCCGGCGCTGGCAACGTGGCGCACGAGCACGTGGGTCTCGCCCGCCATCCGGATCTCTGCGGCCGGCGCCGCCGCCTCGAGCTCCTGGGCGAGGACGATCGGCGGCCCCGCCGCGACCGTCCCTCCCGGGCGCGAGCCCGCCGTCACGACCTCACCGGTTGCGATCCCGGCTCTCACCCCCGTATCGGAACCCACCTCCTCGCCGACGGCTACTAGGCGGTCGCGGATCTCGACGGCCGCTCGCACAGCCCGCAGCGCGTCGTCCTCGTGGGCGAAGGGAACGCCGAAGACGCCCAGAAGCTCGTGGCCTTCAGCTCGTTCAACCCTGCCGCCGTGACGTTCGATCGCCTTCGACGCCACGTCACGCCGGATATCGTCGAGGTACCGAAGCGTCTCGGGATCCTCGTCGGCCTGCGCGGTCGGGCCGACGCTCAGCACCGTGACCGTCTTGAGCGCCTCCGGGGGCGGTGCCCCGACCTCGACCTCGTCCGGCGCCTCGCGAACGGGCCGGGTCGGCACCTCGAGCGCCGGATCCTGGGCCAGGATCTGCTGCTGAAGTCGCTGCAGGGCGGTGCTCGGGGCGATCCCGATCTCGGCGTCGAGAGTACGGTGGGCTTCCCGGTAGGCCACGAGCGCCTCCGCCTGACGACCGCCGCGGTAGAGCGCGAGCATCAGCTGGCCCCTGAGCTTTTCGCGGAGGGGGTGCTCGCGCACCAGCGCCCCGAGCTCCGCGACCAGCTTCGCGTGGGCGCCGAGCGCGAGGTCGTCGTCGATTCGCTCCTCGAGAGTGGCGACGCGCAATTCCTCCAAGCGCGCTATCTCGGCCTGGGCGAACGGCTCGTAGACGAAGTCGGCCAGGGCGGGGCCGCGCCAGAGCGAAAGCGCCTCCCCGAGCAACTCGGATGCCGCCCGCGGTCCCCCGGCGGCCGTTCGTGCGGACCTAGCCTCGGCGAGCAGCCGCTCGAAGCGCTCCGAGTCGAGTTGGTCGGGCTGAACCCCGAGCAGGTATCCGGGAGCGCGAGTCAGGATCATCCGGCCCGGGGCACCACGGGCGCGTCCGGGCTCGAGCCGCTTGCGGAGCTGCGCGACATACACCTGAAGCGCCGCCCTCGCCGATTCCGGCGGGCGGCTCCAGAGCTCTTCCACAAGCCGGTCGCTCGAAACGATCTCGTTGGCGTGGAGCAGCAGGATCGCCAGCAGGGCACTCTGCTTCGCTCCTCCAAGCGGGAGCAGCCGGCCTTCGTGGCTCACGGCCAGGGGCCCGAGGATCCTGAACTCCATCGGCCTCCTCTCGCTGCGGACGCTACCACCAGGTCAAGCCTACGTCGCGCACCAAGCCAGGCTTAAGCGGTTCTTTGGCGGCCAGGCGCACGCTCGGAAGGTCGAACAAGGAGGAACCCAGATGAGGATCTCGACCCTCACACGGGCCAGCGCCACGACGCTCACGATCGCAGCCGGCTTGCTGCCTCCAAACGCGGCGGCCAGCGGCGACGACATCGTCCTGCGCCGCGACGGCTCGAAGGCGGTCCCCTTCGTGCAGAACCTCAACCCGCGCGAGACGAGCGCGAACGCGGCCGAGGGGTTCGACTGGCGCGACGCGGGCTTGGGCGCTGGCGCCGGAGCCCTTCTGGTCGCGCTCGGAGCCGCTGGCGTGTTCTCGCTACGGGGTCGCCAGGTAGCGCCAATGACCAAGAAGGTGAGCTGACGACGCTCTGCGAAGCCGCCCGCGGTGCAGTGATCGAAGGAAAGGGAGAGAAGCGATGAGGCTCAGCCTCGGCAAGTACGGCTGGCACGTTGGCGGCGCCACCGCCGCTGTCTTCGCCGGGTGATCGACGCCGAGGCGGGCAACACCTGCCTCAGCTTCAAGACGCCGATCAGACCATCGGGCGGAGCGGTAGCGGGACTACGACATCGTCGGGCTGCGAAGCTCCTCGCGGGAGGCGTTTCGCGGTGTTCCGCCGCTGGCGTATGCTTGCCCGGTGGGCGACCTACGCGCCCTCATGGACAGGCTCACGGCTGCGCAGAACGCGCACGATCTCGAAGCGATGCTCGCTTGCTTCCATGAGGACTACCGGAGCGAGCAGCCGATGTATCCCGCGCGCACATTCGTGGGGATCGACCAGGTCCGCAAGAACTGGTCGGCACTGCTGCAAAGCATCCCTGACTTTCACGCGGACATCGTCCGGTCGGCGGTCGATGGCGACACCGCCTTCATCGAGATTCACTGGACAGGCACAAAAGCGGACGGCACGCCGTTCGAGGAGCGCGGCGTCCTCATCATGGGCATCCGCGACGACCGCATTTCCTGGGGGCGTCTGTACGCGGAGGAAGTGCAGGGTGAGGGCGCCGACATCGACGCGGTGGTCGGGCGCATGGCCGGCACCGACGATCGATAGACGCAACTCGGACGCGGCTGCGCCGTCGCGAGCTAGGGTTTGCTCGTGTCGGTCGCGCCTCGAGGCCGAAGTCGAAAATCGCCGGTTCTCGAACCGCGCATAAGGGCGGGCGCGGGCTTGCTCGGCATCGCCGTCTTCGGCGCCGGGGTGGCGGCCGTCTTCACCACTGAGAACGGCACAGGAGCCGCGGCCCTACTCGCGATCGGCGCAGCGTTCTCGGTTGTCGCGGTGCTCGGTGATCGCGTCCAGAGCGTCGAGCTCGGCGGCGTCAACCTGACGCTCCGCGACATCGCGCGCGAGACGTTCGCCCTGGCGAAGGAGGCCGAACAGCGGGGCGACGACACGACCGCACAACGGCTCCGGACGGTGGCGAACGAGCTCGACGAGCTGGCGAGCGAGTACCGCCGCTTGCGGCGCGCGATGCGGAGCGGGCCCGAGCGCACACGCGCGCTTGAGCACGTCGTAACAGAGGCTGCGAGCCTCTCGCGCAGCGACGCCCTGGAGCCGGTCGACGTCGCTACATGGTTCGACGAGGGAACCCCTGAGGCGCGCATCACGGCGCTCGGACTGATGCAGGGCAACCCACGCCTGCGGGACTTCGACGCGGCGTTGCATGCCATCGAGAACTTGCAGAGCGCATTCGAGCAGTACCACGGGCTCCACCTCGCGGAGATGACGCTTCCGGAGCTCACGCGCGGCCAGCGCGCAGAACTCACCGTGGTGGTCGAACGGGCGTTGCGCAGCTTCGGGTACGCCGCGACAGCGACCGGCGAGAAACCGGAAGGCGCATCCTCGGAGCGTTGAAGACGAGCGGGTAACGGTCCTAGCGGCAGGGCTGCGTGCGGTGTCGCGGTGCCTGCGTCGCGGACTCGCGTACCGTTTTCTGCTCTGCGCGGAGGAGCGAGTTTCGGGCGAGCGTTGCGCCCAGACGGCCGGTTCGGACGATCAGCGGCAGTCCGATGCGAGTCCGAGACTCGACTACGGAGCCGCCGGGCAGGCCGGCGTATCGAACCCGCCATCGCCGACCGTCAGCGGCGCCTTGCCCACGTCCCTCGGGATCAAGCCCGCGATCGGTCCGTCCAGCGCCGCCGAGGCCGGCGTCATGTCGGTCTGGTTGGCGCCATCGTTCGCGGTCCCCACACAGCGCAGCGGAGTGATGCCGTGCACGTGCGCCGTGGCCGAGCCGGCGGGAAGCAGCGCGATCCCACTCGCGACGACGAGCGCCATCACTGCGGTGGATCGTCTCCGATCAGAGCGCCTATCGACCATTCCAGTCGACCTCCTCTTGGGTTTCGCCAACCTATGGTTGTACGCACGGGCGGCGCCAAGAGTTCAGGCGGTGGCGGGGCAACGAGAACAGAGTGCCGCAGCGTGGAGCTCCTCGTCCACGGTCACCGGTGAACGCCGGTCGGCGCCGCCGTAGAGCAGCAGGGTCGGCAACGGTAGCTCTCAGAGGGATCCGATGTCCGGCCGCAGCCCGGCGCGTTCCACGCCACGACGGAGAAATTCGTCGGCGGCAGGCAGTCGTGCTCGCGTGAGGCCGAGCGAGGGACGCACCGGCGACGTCCGGGGTCGCTAGTGTGAGCCCATGACGGCTTCGGAGAGCAAGCGTGAGGCCATCGAAGTCGCTGCTCGGCCGCTGCGGGAACTGCTGCGCGAGGAGCACGACGAGATCGCCGCCGCCCAGCGGGCGCTCAGGCAGGCCGAGAAGGCGCACGATCGCGCGATCGAGCTTGCCCAGCGTCAACTGCGGGCGGCCAGGACCGCGGAGCCGCTGGCCGCCTACGGTCTCGAGGTGATCCTCTACGCCGACCGGCTGAGCACGGCCGGCGGGACCCACGAGCTGACGCCGGACATCAGCGCTTGGATCGAGGACAGCCCGGTCGCCGGTCGCTTGCACCGTCACGTACTGACCCTCAAGGTCGAGGGTCCGACGTGGCGCCGCGAGGTCACGTTCCCCCGCCGGGATGAGCGCAAGATGCGGCGGTTGGCCGCGGAGATCGAGGCCGCCGCCCGCAACGCGGAGACGATCCGCCGGGCGGCTCGAGCCGAGGCTGATCAGGCCGAGCTGGACCTAGCGGGGGCGTGGGCTGACCGCCGCGCGGTCGAGGAGACGCGCGCTCTGATTCACAGGCTCAGCGAACTCGTCCACGACGACGAGGACGTGATCGACGTGGCGCCGGGGATCAGCGCGGGCCACGATGGCGTACTCGTGGCCACCGACCGGCGGCTCCTTTTCATCTCAGTGCGTCGGACGCTCTCCTTCCCCTACGAGCAGGTTTCCTCGGTGGGCGTGAAAGGGAAGTGGTTCGGAGCCCGCCTCGCGCTGAAAACCACCGGCGGCGACGGCGTCATCAGCGGGATCGTGCCGGGGCATGCCGCCGAGATCGCCGACCTGATCCGTAGCCGGATTCCCGGCGAGACCGCGGCCGCCTAGCGCGCCGAGCCCTCAGGCGGGTTTGGGAGAGGTCCCGAGCTGCTCAGCGCGTGGCTCCTGCAACGCCTGTCCCGCGCGGACGGGGGCAGGCATCAACGCGGCGGCCACGAGCACGAGCAGGAACGCTGTGAGCCGGGCCGCGACGACGAGTAAGTCGTCACCCAGCGGATCGCCGAAGACGACCATCCCCGCAGCGATCGAAGACATGTTCGCGGCGACGGAGGTGATGGCGATCACGGCCACGCCATCGCCCACCTGCAAGCTCCGCGCGGAAGCGAAGAAGGAGCCGACGGCCGCGACCACGACGAGAGCGCTCCAGGGGCTGATGAGTCCGGCGATGCCGCTCTCGAGATCGTCGGTCAACGCCTTGATGGCCACGTCCGAGATCCCGAAGCCGAGGCCGGCCGCCGCGCCCAACAGGACGCCGTGCTGCGCCCTCACCCGCTCGATGCGGTGCGAGAAGATCAGGAGGAGACCCAGAGCGATGCCACCGCCCTCGAAGAGGATCAGCGCCGTCAGGGAGTAGTCGGAGCTGTCGTCGCCGGACTGCTTACTCGTCACGCCCAGGAGCGTGAGTGACACCGACACCAGGATGATCCCGATCCACTGCCGGCGGCCGAGCTGGAAGCCGAAGAAGCGCTCCGCGAGCACGGCGAGCAGGACAAACCCTCCCGACAGGACCGCCTGAGCCGTCGAGAGCGGCAGAAGCGAGAGCGCCGAGACATGTGCCAAGAAGGCCGCGGCCGCCACCAGCCAGCCGATCGTCCACCACTTCGAGCGGAACAGGTCGGCCGCGCTGCGTAACGGGTGGCGCATGTCCACATCGGGCGCTGCCACGGCGCCGCGGTGCTTGTACAGGAACGCCAGGTTCGTGCCGAACGCCGACAACACGGCGCAGCCGAGCCCCACAACAGTCGACGCAGAAAGACCCGTCACTTCCCCTCCGCGCATCGTCCCAGGTGCGCCGGTCGAAAATCGACCCCCTCTTGATCTTTGTGTGTTCCTGGGCGAGATCCGCGGTGGTGCGCCGCGCCCCTACCCGCGGCCCGTGGGAGCCGGCGCGTGCTCCCCCTCGATCGAGAGGGGCTCCACGCCGGGATCGCCGGCCTCGACGCCGTAGTCCTCGGGCGAGGTCTGGTCGGGAAACTCGGCGCCTCGCGTCATCCGCACCACCGCCGTCACCAGGACGGTGACGATCAGGTTCAGCACAATCGCGATCAGGCCCGTGTAGAGCGTCACCTTGGTGTCGATCCCGAAGTTCGAGAGCGCGTACTGGGCTCCGCCGAAGTGCTCCTTGCCCGTGACCGGATTCGGCGTGTCATAGAGCATGTACAGGCCCCCGGCGAGGCCGACCGCCCAGCCGGCGAGCAGGCCCCAGGCGTGCGCCGCTCGGCTGTAGAGTCCGATGACGATCGCCGGGAGCGTCTGCACGATGATGACGCCGCCGATGAGCTGCAGGTCGATCGAGAACTGCGGGTCGAGCACGAGGATGACGGCGACGGCGCCCCCCTTGACGATGAGCGAGACGAGCCTGCTCATCCGCGCCTCCTCGGCGTCCGTCGCGTTCGGGCGCAGGTACTCCTTGTAGATGTTGCGCGTCCACAGGTTCGCCGCGGCGATGGACATGATCGCCGCCGGCACGAGCGCGCCGATGCCGATCGCGGCGAAGGCGACGCCCGTGAACCAGTCCGGGAACATCTGGTCGAACAGCAGCGGGACGACCGTGTTGGTGTCCGGCGTCCCGCTGGCGCTGGTCAGCGGCTCGACGCCCGCCGCGATCGCCATCAGACCCAGCAGCGCGAGCAGGCCGAGCAGGAAGCTGTAGGCCGGCAGGGCGGCCATGTTGCGCCGGATCGTGTCGCGGCTGCGGGTCGCCAGCAGACCCGTGATCGCATGCGGGTACAGGAACAGCGCGAGGGCCGACCCGAAGGCCAACGACGAGTAGCCCAGGATCTGCGCGTCGGCCAGCACGAGCCCGTCGGTCGGCTGCTCGCTGCCGGAGAACTTCTTGTCCGCCGCGGCGAAGATGTCGTCGAAGCCGCCGAGCTTGATCGGGATGTAGATGACGGCGACGAGCACGACGATGTAGATCAGCGCGTCCTTGACGAACGCGATCAGCGCGGGAGCGCGCAGGCCGGACTGGTAGGTGTAGGCGGCGAGGATGACGAAGGCGATGACGAGCGGCCACTCGCCCTCGATCCCCATCGTCTTCAGCACCGCGCCGATCCCCACGAGCTGCAGGGCGATGTAGGGCATCGTCGCCGCGATGCCGGTGATCGCGATCGCGAGCGCCAGCGTCGCGGACCCGTGGCGGCCACGGACGAAGTCGGCCGGCGTGACGTAGCCGTGGCGGTGCGCCACCGACCACAGACGCGGCGCGACGATGAACGCCATCGGGAAGATCAGGATCGTGTAGGGCACGGCGAAGAACCCGAGCGCGCCCACGCCGAACAGGAGCCCGGGCACGGCGACGAACGTGTACGCCGTGTAGAGGTCGCCGCCGATCAGGAACCAGCTGACCCAGGGGCCGAAGTTGCGCCCGCCCAGGCCCCACTCGTCGAGGTGGTCCAGCGACTCCGCGCGACGCCACCGGGAGGCGACGAAGCCCAGGACGGTGACGACGGCGAACAGGAAGATGAAGACGCTCAGCACGACCCACTTGACGTCCATCACGGCTTCCTTCCAGTCGTCGCCCGATAGACGATGATCGTGAGGATCACGCTGATCGGGACCCAGACCAGCTGGTACCAGTAGAAGAACGGCATCCCGATGAACTCGGGGCTGCGCGTGTTGTAGATCCAGGGGAAGAACGTGCCGAAGAACGGCACGACCAGCAGCCAGTTCCAGCCGCGGCCGCTCTCACGCCGCTTCGCGGGCGGGCCCGAGCCCTCCTGCCGAGTCGGGTCGTCTGCCACCGGCATCTCTCCTCCTCCTCCTCCTCCGCTGCGAGATCGGGCGTTTCATGCCCGATCGGCAACGTCGCAAACCGCACTCCGGTCTTGCGCCGCCACGATCGCGCGCACGTGCTCGGGCACGACTGGCACGCCGGTGATCGCCCGCGACGCTCCCAGTGCGTCCTCGACCGCCGCCGCCACCACGGCCCCCGCCCCGTCGACGCCGCCCTCGCCCGCCCCCTTTACCCCGAGCGGGTTGCCGGGCGACGGGGCGTCCTCGCACACTGCCGTGCCCACCGGCGGCACCTCGGCCGCCGAGGGGATCAGGTAGTCCATGAACGACGTGCACTGCGGCTGGCCATCGGCGTCGTAGCGGAACTCCTCCATCAGCGCGCCTCCCAGCCCCTGCGCCGCGCCGCCGACGAGCTGGCCCTCCACGAGCGCCGGGTTCACCGCCCGCCCGATCTCGTAGGCGATGAAGTAGCGCCGCACGCGCACGCCGCCCGTCTCACGATCGACCTCGACCTGGGCGAGGTGGACGCCGTAGGGGTAGGTCATCGGAGCGTCGACGAAGGTGCGCGCCGCGGTCAGCCCGGGCTCGTCGCCGCGCCGCGCCGCGCTCGCCGCGTCGCAGGCGCCCGCCACCGCGCCCAGCGC
>JACCSF010000184.1 GCA_013813135.1 Thermoleophilaceae bacterium
GCAGTCGTCTGCGGTGGCGCCGACCTCGTGCCCGCTTGCCGCGAGGAGCAAGCATCTCCGCCCACACGCGCGCTCATGGACTGGGCTCGGCGTCGCGCCGGTAGCGAGGGCTTTCCGGCGCCCGTCCTGCGCCTCGGCGTCCTGTTCTGGACGCGCATGCAGGGCATCGTCAGCCTCGAGCTATCCGCCGTCTTCAAGGACATGGGCCTCGACGGCGGGGCGCTGCTCGACGACGAGGTCAAGCGCGTCGTCGACTGGCGAAAGGCGCCGCTAGTGCGTAGCGCGCAACGGGACTACGTCACGGCGCCCGGGCGAGCCTCGACGGGAGCGAGCGCGTCGATCGCTGCAGCGCCCGTTGCAGCGCGGCCAGCGTGACACCGCGCAGCAAAGCGGGTTAGGGCCGATTCGGCTGCGGTCTACGGAACCGAAGGTCACAGGTTCGAATCCTGTCGGGCGCGCTAAGAACCCGCCGGAAACGGCGGGTCTTCGCCCTCCAAGGCCGGGCTGCCGAGGAGCCACAGACGTTGGATCGACCATGCACCGCGAAGGACCTTCGGTCAGATCGACAGCCCCGGTCACCCGTGCGTTACGAGCGCGCGGCCGGAGCGGTTGGCGGCGATGATCTCCGCCTGCTGCGGTGGCGCCGGTGGAAGGTCCTTAACCAGTGCCTCGACGAAGGCGTCCTCGGAGTCGAACGGGAGGGCGTTGTTGTGGCGGCGCTCGAAGCCGATGCTCGACGCCGGGTTTGCTGACAGCCCGCGCCCGCAGACCGATCCGGAGTAGTGGGCGGGGTAGAGCAGCAGGTGGTCTGGCAGGGTGAGCAGCCGCTCGGTGAGCGACCGGTAGAGCGTGCCGGCCATCTGCTGGACCGTGTGCTCGCCGTGGGCGTGGAGGTCGGGCCGGCCGGCGTCCCCGACGAGCAAGGCGTCGCCGGTGAGCACGAACCACGGCTCGTTGCCGCGGGCCCGGTCGGTAACGACATAGGCGTGGTGCGCCGCGGCGTGGCCCGGCGTGGCGATGGCCTGCAGCTTCGTGTTGCCGAGCTCGACGAACTCGCCGTCGGCCAATGCAACGTGCTCGAACTCGACGCCCGCGCCCGCCGGGAGGTAGGCGGTTGCGCCGGTGCGCTCGACCAGGGTGGGCAGGCCGGAAAGGTGGTCGGCCTGGACGTGGGTCTCGAGCACGGCGACGATCGGCACGCCCTGCGCCTCCGCCGTGCGGATGTAGTCGTCGACGAGGTCGGCATGCGGGTCGACCACCGCCAGCCGGCCCTTCGACTTGCAGCCGAACAGATATGACGCGCACGCGGACGTATCGTTGAGGAACTGGCGAAAGAACATTGCTCAGCTCCTGGATGCGACGTAGTAGTTGTTGAAGATGTCGCCGTCGACCTGTCGGACGTCGACTTGGTCAAACCCAGCCCCGGCCAGCAGTTCCTTGGCCTTCTGCTCGCCCCATGCCGTGCCCAGGCCCTCTCCGTCCAGGGCCAGTGAAACCGTCATGCAGTGGAGGCACGAGAACGCGTACAGGGTCGGTCCCAGCGGGTGCTCGATGTTTTCCTCGACGTGGCTGGAGGCCGCGATGTCGACCATCAGGAAGGTCCCCTGGGGCCGCAGCGCCTCGGCGATCGCCTTGAGCACCCTTCTCGGCTGCGCCTGGTCATGGATCGTGTCGAAGGCGGTGATGAGGTCAAAGCGCCCAGCCGCGTCCAGGTTTGCCACGTCCCTCGCCTCGAAGCCAGAGTTGCGCAGGCCCAGAGCCTCGGCCTCTCCCTTTCCTCTTTGGACACCGTCCTCTGAGAAGTCGTAGCCGGTAAACCGGCTGTTCGGGAAGGCATGGGCCATCAGGTTGATGGCGTGGCCCGAGCCGCAGCCGACGTCGGCGACGTCGATCCCCGCCTCGAGGCGCTCGACGAGTCCCGGAACGACGGGCAGGGTCTTGTCGACGAGCGTTGCGTCGTAGATCGGTCGCGACTCGTTGTCCAGTTGCTCCTGGAGGCCCGGATAAGCGGAGTAAGGCACGCCGCCGCCGTTTCGGAAGCACTCGATGACCTCGCTCTCGACGCTGCCGAAGAGCGGGATGTACGGCGCGACCGCGGCGATGTTGTCGGGCCCGGCCGCGCGTGTGAGCGACGCCGCGTGCTCGGGCGGGAGCCGGTAGGTGCGCTCGCGCGGGTCGTACTCCACGACCCGCCCGGTCACCATTGCGCCGAGCCACTCGCGGACATAGCGCTCGTTGAGTTTCGCCGCGTCAGCGATCTCCTGGCTGGTCGACGGCGCCAGCTCGGCCAACGTGTCGAACAGGCCGGTCCGATAGCCGACGCTTGTCATGAGCGTGACCGATGCAGCGTTCAGCGCGTCGAGCATGCGCTCCGCGAACGCCTCCGTTCTTGCCTCGTCGAGCCGTTGAGTCGCCATGCGGGCCTCCTAAGTCCAAGTGCAGCGACAGACTTGCCAAGTTATCAATAGTTCGCTTGAATATCAAAATGGGCACTAGGGAGTCCAAGTCGGCGCTGTTCGAGGCGATCGCCGTGATGGGGAAGGCGTTCGCGAGTCCGCGCCGGCTCGAGTTGATCGACCTGCTCGCGCAGGGGTCGCGCAGCGTCGAGGAGCTGGCACGCGCCAGCGCACAGTCGACTGCGAACGCCTCGCAGCACCTGCAGGCGCTGTACGCGTCCGGCATCGTCACGCGAGAGCGCGAGGGGACGCGCGTCCGCTACGCCCTCGCCGGCGACGAGGTGCTGGCGCTCTGGCTCGGCCTGAGGGATGCCTCGGCCGTCCGCCTCGCGGAGGTCGAGCGCGCCGCGCGGGAGTACCTCGGCCAGGAAGTTGAGGCGATCAGCCGCAAGGAGCTCATCGAGCGGCTCGGCCGTGACGACGTCGTGCTCATCGACGTGCGCCCCCCTGAGGAGTTTGCCGCCGGCCACATCGAAGGCGCGCGCTCGATCCCGCTCGACGAGCTCGACCAGCGGCTCGCCGGGCTGCCGGCCGACAGCGAGATCGTCGCCTACTGCCGCGGGCCGTTCTGCGCCTACGCCCACCAAGCGGTACGCCGGATGCGGGAGGCCGGGCGCACTGCTCGGCGCCTCGAGGACGGCTGGCCGGAATGGCACCTCAATGACAAGCCCGCAAGACGCACCAGAGCCGCGTAACCGATCAGGAGGACGACATGCGAGCCATCGACTGCCCCTGCGGACACCACCTAGAAGACACCGACGACGAGGAGCTGTTCCGCCTCGCCCGCGAGCACGTCGACCGCGACCACGCCGAGATGGAGAGCAGCGACGAGCAGATCCGCGAGCGCGTCGCCGCCGACGCCTACGACGTGGAGCCCGTCGCATGAGCCCCGACGCGTGGATGCGCGCGAACCTGTCGACCCAGGGCTACTGCCTCAGCGATGCCGAGCGCCGCGAGCTGTGGCTCGGGCTGCGCTTCTCCACCGGGCTGTGCCTGGCGCTGGTGGTCACGGCGCTCGCGCTGGAGTCGCTCGCGCTGGTCTTCGCTCTGACCGGCGTAGGCGTCGTGGCCGGATTCACGGCTCGCCATCCGTTCGACTACGTGTGGAATCACGCCGCCCGGCACGCGGTCGGAGGTCCGGCGCTGCCGCCGAACCCGGCGCGCCGCCGGCACGCGTTCAAGCTGGCGACCGTCTGGCTGCTGGTCGTCGGCGTGCTCTTGGCCGCCGGAGCGACATCGCTAGCCGTGGTGCTCGGCGGACTGCTCGTGGCGGCGTGCGCGACCGTGACCGCCACGAATCTCTGCCTGCCGTCCGAGACGCTCGCCTGGTGGGAGCGGCGCAACACAAGCAACGAAGCGATAACCACCTAGAGGGGAGATCAACATGAGCACGACCAGACGCCAGCTCGACACGACCGAGCTCGAAGACCGCGTCAAGCGCATGTACCAGGAGGTGGCACTCCAACCCGAGCGCGAGTTCCACTTCGAGACCGGCCGCGAGCTGGCCGAGCGGCTCGGCTACTCGGCCGCCGAGCTCGACCGTATCCCGGCCGCCGCGATCGAGTCGTTCGCAGGGGTGGGGTACTTCCTCGACCTCGCCGCGATCGAGCCGGGCGAGGCCGTGCTCGACCTCGGCAGCGGCTCCGGCACTGACAGCTTCCTGGCTGCCCTCGCCGCGGGCGAGGACGGCAGCGTCGTCGGCGTGGACATGACCGACGAGCAGCTCGCCAAGGCGAGGCTCCTCGCGGCCGACGCCGGCTTTCGGAACGTCGAGTTCCACCGCGGCTACATCGAGGACCCGCCGGTCGACGCGGAGGGCTTCGACTGCGTGATTTCCAACGGTGTGATCAATCTCTCTCCGGACAAGCCGGCCGTGTTCGCCGCGGTCGCGCGGGCGCTGAGGCCGGGCGGACGCCTGGCGCTCGCGGACATCGTGACCAACGAGCAGCTGCCCGAGGGCGTGACCTGCGACGCATCGCTCTGGGCGGCCTGCATCGGAGGGGCGATGCAGCGCGACGTCTACCGCGAGGCGATTAGGGCTGCCGGACTCGAGATCGAGACCTGGCGGGAGAACCCCGACTACCGCTTCCTGTCCGAGCGTGCCGACAACGCGGTGCGCAAGTACGGCGTCAGGAGCGTCTCGCTGACCGCGCGGCGCCCAGAGAGGAGAGACTGATGGCGGACAACGACAGGGTGGTCGTCGGATGCACGCACGGCGAGGACGATCCGGACCGCGTCGCAGTGTCGTACCTGACGGCAGGAGCGGCACTCGACCAGGGCCGGGAGGTGGTGCTCTGGCTGAGCTCCGAGGGTGTCAGGCTGGCGCTCCAGGGGTACGCCGATCGGATCCGTGCGGACAGAGATCCGCCGGTCGAGCGCCTTCACCGCCAGTTCATCGAGAAGGGCGGACGCTTCTATGTCTGTCCCATCTGCTTCAACGAGCGCGAGCTCGACGACGCGGACCTGGTCGAGAACGCCGAGCTGAAGGGTGCGTCGCCGCTGATGGAGTTCGCCGGGCCTGGCACTGTGACCTTCACCTACTAGACGACTCGCGTCGCGACCGTCGGGGCTTGCCGGCCGCGGCCGCATAGATCCCCTTCTCGCGCGCGTAGCCGAGCGCGAGAAGATGAGCACCAGCGCCTGCGAGTCGATCGGCTCAGCTGGGCGTCCGCGTCCAGCCGATCGATCGCGGAGGCTGTCGCACAAAGTCGCCTCGGGAACGCCGCTGCGCGCTCGCGGAGGGGGGTGCCAGAGCGAGTGAGCGGCGCAACGTCGCGAGCGGCGGGCGGTGCGCGACGGACGACTCGGAGCTTTTCGGAGCCCACCCTTAGAACGGCTCCAGGGAGGCCGCCGGTTGACGTTCCTATAGATGTCAAGGGGTGTGGGCAAGGTTCTTGAGATCGGTGAGGTCGGCCTGGAGGGCGTTGTATACCTCGCGGGCGATGTAGCGCTTGAGGCAGCGGATGATCTCGCGCTTGGTCTTGCCTTCGGTGGTGCGCCGCTGCGCGTAGGCGCGGGTGCGCTGGCAGTAGCGCAGGCGGCAGACGGCGATCATGTGCAGCGCGCGGTTGGCTTGGCGGTCTCCGCCGTAGTTGAGGCGGTGGCGGTTGCGCCGGCCGGATGAGACGGGGATCGGGCTGGCGCCGCAGAGCGCGGCGAACGAGCTCTCGCCACGCAGGCGCTCGATGTTCTGGCCTGCGCTGACGAGGAGCTGTCCGGCGTGGCCGGTTGAGATTCCGAGCAGCTGGGTGGTGCGCGGCGCTGCGGTGGCGACGAGCCGGTCCAGGTGCTTGTCCAGGTCGGCGATCTCCTCCTCGAGGCCCTCGATGCGCTTCGCCAGTGAGCGCAACGCGAGCCGCGCGGCATGTGAGGTCTGCTCGAGCTCCGCGAGGTCTGGCCGGAGCCGACGGCAGAGACTCACCTTCCCGCGCAGCGTCTTGCAGTGGGAGAGCTGCTCGCGCAGATCTTGCGGGGCGGTGATGATCAGCTCTGAGAGCTGAACCATCGCCGCGCTGCGTGACTTGATCGCGCTCTCGCGGGCGACGCGTAGCTGGCGGATCGACTCAACGATCCCGTTGGTCAGCTTCGGAATCGCCGACGCCTCACCGGCCAGCGCGCGCCGTGCGGCCATCTCCGCGTCGATCGGATCGCTCTTGCCTTTGCGTCTGCGGGTGTGGGCATGTGGCTGGTTGACCTCGACGACCCTGACTTCCTTCAGGCGCAAGTAACGCACGAGCCCGGCGGCGTAGGAGCCCGTGGATTCGACTCCAATGACGTCGAGTTCGCCGAAGCTCTCAAGCCAGCCGAGCAACTGCGCGTAGCCGGCGCTCGTCGTGGCGAACTTGCGGGTTCCGAGCAGCCGTCCGCGCTCGTCCAGTGCTGCTGCTTCATGGGTGTCGGCGTGCGAGTCGACGCCGCCGGTGACCACGGGCGCGATCTCCTTCATCCTTGTCCTGCCGTCCTTTCCGATCCGGGGGAGGCGGCGCCGGTCGGGGAGGGCGGACACAACAGTGACGAGGCACTTGTCGCAAGCAGGTTCCTA
>JACCSF010000270.1 GCA_013813135.1 Thermoleophilaceae bacterium
TGGCGGCCCCGGGCGCCGGCGCTCCGGTCGCACCCGCCGAGCTGATCGAGCGCTTCCGCGGCCCGGCGGCGAGCGCGGGCGACCTCGTGGATCGCCTCGAGGCGGCGCAGATGGCGCTGCTCGACGCCCTCGCCGCAGGAGATTGGGACCCCGCGGCCGCCGGCGACGTCGGCGCCGAGGTGCTCGGGCATGCGGACGAGGGCGTAGAGCGGGCGCTGCGCTTCGCCGCCTCAGAGGTGGTCCCGCGCATTCGCGGGACGGCGGCCGAGCTCGACAACGTGGTGGCCGCGCTGAACGGCCGCCACGTGCCGGCCGGCCCCTCGGGCAGCCCCACCCGGGGGCGCGTGGACGTGCTCCCCACCGGCCGCAACTTCTACTCGGTCGACCCGCGCGCGCTTCCGTCCGAGCTGTCCTGGGAGGTGGGCGTGCGGCTGGCCGACGCTCTGCTCGACCGACACCGGCGCGACGCCGGCGAGCTGCCCCGGATGGTCGGGCTGGTGGCCTGGGGCACGTCGGCGATGCGCACGCAGGGCGACGACGTGGCCGAGATCCTCGCGCTGCTCGGCGTGCGCCCGGCCTGGCACCCCGAGTCGGGCCGGGTCACCGGGATCGAGGTGATCCCGCTCCCCGAGCTCGGACGTCCGCGCATCGACGTCACGGTGCGCATCTCGGGCTTCTTCCGCGACGCCTTCCCGCACCTCGTGCGCCTGCTCGACGACGCCGTCACGACGGTGGCCGGGCTCGACGAGCCGCCCGAGAGCAACTACGTCGCGGCGCACGCGCGCGCCGACGCGGAACGGCTGGCCGCCGAGCTGGGCGAAGGTGCCTGGCGGCACGCTACGACGCGCGTGTTCGGCTCGAAGCCGGGGACCTACGGAGCCGGCCTGCTGCAGCTGCTGGACGCGCGCGACTGGCGCGACGACGGGGACATCGCCGAGGTGTACGAGGCCTGGGGCGGATATGCGTACGGCCGCGACCTCGACGGGGCACCCGCCCGCGTGGCCATGCGCGACTGCCATACCCGCATCGAGGTGGCCGTCAAGAACGTCGACTCGCGCGAGCACGACATCCTCGACTCGGATGACTACTACCAGTTCCACGGCGGCATGGTGGCCACCGTCAGGGCGCTCACCGGACGCGATCCGGCCGCCTATCTCGGCGACAGCTCGGACCCCTCGCGCGTCGTCGCCAGGACGCTGGCCGAGGAGACGCGGAGGGTGTTCCGGGCGCGCGTGGCCAACCCGCGCTGGATCGCGTCGATGATCCGCCACGGCTACAAGGGCGCCGCGGAACTGTCGGCCACCGTGGACTACCTGTTCGGATACGACGCGACGACGGGGGTGGCCGAGGACTGGATGTACGAGCAGGTTGCCGAGCGCTACCTGCTCGACGCCGATGTGGCCGAGTTCATGGCGCGCTCGAACCCGTGGGCGGGCCGGGCGATCGCCGAACGGCTGCTCGAGGCGGCCGAGCGCGGCCTATGGTCGGAGCCCGACGAGGGCACGCTGGACGGCATCCGCAACCGTTTTCTGGCACTCGAAGGCGAGCTCGAGGAGGTCGGCACGTGAGCGCCGGCTATCCGCTCAGCGCCATCGTCGGCCAGGAGGCGCTGGTCGAGGCGCTGCTGATCAACGCCGTGGCGCCGGACGTGGGCGGCGTGCTCGTGCGCGGCGAGCGCGGCACGGCAAAGTCGACCGCCGTGCGCGGGCTGGCACCGCTGCTGCCACCGGTGGCGGCCGCGGAAGCGCAGGCGTTCGCGTTCTCACCCGGCGAGCTCGCCCCGCACGGCCGCGTGCCCGCCGACGCTTCGACCGCGCTGCGCCCCGCGCCACTGGTCGAGTTGCCGCTCGGCGCCACCCTGGACCGGCTCGTCGGGGCGCTGGACCTCGGGCGCGCGCTGGCAGGCGAGCAGGCCTTCGAGGCCGGGCTGCTGGCCCGCGCCCACCGCGGGATCCTCTACGTCGACGAGGTCAACCTGCTGCCCGACCACCTGGTCGACGCGCTGCTCGACGCCGCCGCTTCGGGGATGGCGCAGGTGGAGCGCGAGGCCGTGTCCGCCTCCCACGCCGCCCGTTTCCTGCTGGTGGGGACGATGAACGTCGAGGAGGGCGAGCTGCGCCCGCAGCTGCTCGACCGCTTCGGACTGGGCGTGGAGGTACGGACGCCGCAGGACCCCGTGGAGCGAGCCGAGATCGTGCGCCGCCGCCTCGCCTTCGAGCGCGACCCGGAGGGGTTCGCCACCGAGTGGAGCGACCGGGATCGCACCCTGGCCGACCGGATCGCCGCGGCGTGCGAGCGCCTCGACGCCGTGCGACTGCCCGAACGAGAGCTGATGCGCATCACGCGTGCGTGCGCCCAGCTGGGTGTAGACGGGGTGCGCGGGGACATCGTGTCGGCGCGCGCGGCCCAGGCGCTGGCGGCCCTCGACGGCGAGGACGAGGTGACCGAGGACCACGTCAGGCGAGCCGCCGTGCTGGCGCTGGCCCACCGCCGCCGCCGCGACCCACTCGACGGCGGCGACCCGAAGGACGATCAGCTCCAGAGCGCTCTCGACGACGAGCCTCATGACGACGAGCCGCCCCCCGGCGCCTGGCCC
>JACCSF010000275.1 GCA_013813135.1 Thermoleophilaceae bacterium
AGCGGGCCGAGGCGGAGCTGGCCGAGGCGCTCTCGGAACGCGCCGAGCTTGCGGAGCGGCTCGGCGACCGCCGCCGCGAGGCGGCGCCACTGCTGGCGGAGCGGGTGCGCGACGAGCTGGCGGTGCTCGCGATGCAGGACGCTTCCTTCGAGGTGCGGCTCGAGCCGCGCGAGGAGATCGGCCAGAGCGGCGCCGAACGAGCCGAGCTGATGCTGGCGCCCAACCCCGGCGTGCCCGCCGCCCCGATCCGCGAGGCCGCGTCCGGCGGAGAGCTGTCGCGCGTGATGCTGGCCCTGATGACCGTCGCCGGGGCGGGCGAGTCGCGCACGCTCGTGTTCGACGAGGTCGACGCCGGCGTCGGCGGCCAGACCGCCCGCGCGGTGGGCGAGCGCCTGCGCGCGCTCGGCGAGTCGCGCCAGGTGCTCTGCATCACCCACCTGCCCCAGATCGCCGCGCTCGCAAGCGGCCACTTCCGCATCGAGAAGTCGGCCGGCGACGAAACGTCGTTGACCACGGTGGAGGAGCTGGCCGGGGACGGCGTGGTGGAGGAGCTGATGCGGATGCTGGGCGCGGAGAGCTCCGACGGCGCTGCGCGCAAGCACGCGAAGCAATTGCTGGCCGCGGCGTGACCCTCTTCCGCTCGCGCGGCCGGTACACTCGAACTCCCAGAGCCTGAATGCCCGAGACGCGCCCGGAAACCCGCTTCATCTTCATCACCGGCGGCGTTGTCTCCGCTCTTGGGAAGGGTATCGCGGCCGCCTCGCTGGGTCAGCTGCTGGTCGCCCGCGGCTTGTCCGTGACGATCCAGAAGTTCGACCCCTACATCAACGTGGACCCGGGCACGATGAGCCCGTTCCAGCACGGTGAGGTGTTCGTGACCGAGGACGGCGCCGAGACCGACCTCGACCTGGGCCACTACGAGCGCTTCACGGACGTGAACACAAGCCGCGCCTCGAACGCGACGGCGGGCGCCGTCTACAACTCGGTGATCCGGCGCGAGCGCCGCGGTGACTACCTCGGCGGCACCGTGCAGGTGATCCCGCACATCACCGACGAGATCAAGAACCGCATCAAGCTCGTGGCCGAGACCACGGACGTGGACATCGTGATCACTGAGATCGGCGGCACGGTGGGAGACATCGAGTCGCTGCCGTTCCTGGAGGCGCTGCGCCAGTTCCACTCCGAGATCGGCCGCGACCGCTGCGTGTTCGTGCACCTCACGCTCGTGCCCTTCCTCGGCCACGCGGGCGAGCTTAAGACGAAGCCCACGCAGCACTCGGTTCAGGAGCTGCGCCGCATCGGCATCCAGCCCGACATGGTCATGTGCCGCTCCGAGGAGCAGCTCGGCAAGGAGATCCGCGAGAAGATCGCCCTGTTCGCGAACCTGCCGGTCAGCTCGGTGGTGTCTGCGCGCGACGTGGACTCGATCTACAAGGTGCCGCTCGAGTTCGCGCACGAGGGCGTCGACGAGACGATTTTGAAGCACCTCGGCATCGAGCTGCCACCGCCGGACCTGTCCGACTGGGAAGGGCTCGTCGAGCGCGTGAAGGCCGCCACGGAACCCGTGCGCATCGCGCTGGTCGGCAAGTACAACCAGCTAGCGGACGCGTACCTGTCCGTGATCGAGGCGCTCAACCACGCGGGCTCGCACCACGGAGGCCGCGTGGAGGTCGTGTGGGTCGACAGCGAGCGGCTCACCGATGGTGAGGTCGAGCGCGAGCTAGCCACCTGCGACGGCAACCTCGTGCCAGGAGGCTTCGGCGTGCGCGGCATCGAGGGCAAGATCCAGGCCGCACGCTACGCGCGGGAGAACCAGGTGCCGTACCTCGGCATCTGCCTCGGAATGCAGATCGCCGTGGCGGAGTTCGCCCGCCACGTGGCCGGCATGGACGGCGCGAACTCGACCGAGTTCGACCCGGAGACGCCCTACCCCGTGATCGACCTCCTGCCGGAGCAGAAGGAGGTGCGCGACATGGGCGGCACCATGCGCCTGGGCGCCGACCCGGTCAAGCTGCACGAGGGCACGCGGGCCCGCGATGCCTACGG
>JACCSF010000288.1 GCA_013813135.1 Thermoleophilaceae bacterium
GCTCAGGCGGCCGCCCGCGCCGCGCCGCCCGCCGCACGCGAGGCGGTGGCAGAGGCGGCGCGACGCGCCTTCATCGACGGCCTCAACGAGATCCTGATCGTGGCCGCCGTGGTCGCTTTCGTCGGCGGCGTGCTGGCCTTTGCCCTGGTCCGTTCGCGCGACTTCGTGGCGCGCCAGGTGCGTGCGCCGGCCTAGGTTCAGCGGCGAGCCGCTTCAGCGCCGCAGGGCGGCGATCCATTCGGTCGCCACGCGGGCGAGCCAGCGGGCGGCCGAGTCGAGTGGCTCCGGGCGCACGGAGAACAGCACCTCACGCCAACCGTGCTCAACGCTCACCTCTCAGGCGGCAACCCGGCCGGTGTGCTCGACGAGGTGATCGAGCTCGAGCCTTGGAACAATGCCCCGCTCATGGAAGGAGAAACGACCCAATGACACATCGAGTCACCTTCATCCCGGGCGACGGCACAGGGCCGGAGCTCGGGGAGGCGACCCGGCGAGTGCTCGAGGCCACCGGCGTCGAGTTCGAGTGGGATTTCCAGGACGCCGGCATCGACGTCTACGAGCAGGAGGGCAATCCGCTGCCCGACCGCACGCTCGACTCCATCCGCGAGCGCGGCATCGCCATCAAGGGCCCCACAACCACTCCGGTCGGGTCGGGCCACCGCTCGATCAACGTGGCCCTGCGCCAGGAATTCGACCTCTACAGCTGCGTCCGGCCCTGCAAGGCCTACGAGGGCGTGCGCACGCGCTTCCCCGAGACGGACATCGTGATCGTCCGCGAGAACACGGAGGACCTCTACGCGGGTATCGAGTTCGAGCAGGGGTCCCCGGAGGTGGAGAAGCTGCGCAGCTTCCTCGCCGACGAGCTCGACTCCCCCACGCGCGAGCAGTCGGGCATCTCGATCAAGCCGATCTCGGTGTTCGGCTCGGAGCGCATCGTCGAATCGGCCTTCGCCTACGCCAAGGACAACGGGCGCAAGAAGGTCACCGCCGCCCACAAGGCCAACATCATGAAGTTCTCCGACGGCCTCTTCCTCGAGGTGGCGCGCCGTGTGGCCGAGCGCCATCCGGAGATCGAGTTCGAGGACCGCATCATCGACAACCTCTGCAACCAGCTCGTATCGCGACCCGAGGAGTACGACGTCATCGTGCTGCCGAACCTGTACGGCGACATCGTCTCCGACCTGGCGGCGGGCATGATCGGCGGGCTCGGGCTCGCCCCCGGGGCGAACATCGGCTCGACCGGCGCGATCTTCGAGGCCACGCACGGGTCGGCGCCCAAGTACAAGGGCCAGAACAGGGTCAACCCGACCGCGCTGTTGCTGTCCGGCGTGCTGATGCTGCGCCACCTCGGCGAGACGGAGCCGGCCGACCGGATGGAGCATGGCATCGCCGAGGTGATCCGCAAGGGCGACAAGGTCACCTACGACCTCAAGCCGACGCGTGACGATCCCACGGCAGTGGGTACGAGCGAATTCGCCGATGCAGTTATCGAGGAGATGAACGCCTGATGCCCACGACGGTCACCGTAACCGGCGCAGCCGGCCAGATCGGCTATGCGCTGCTGTTTCGCGTAGCCAGCGGCCAGCTGCTCGGGCCGGACGAGCAGATCAACCTGCGCCTGCTCGAGATCCCTGACGCCGTGAACGCGGCCGAGGGAACCGCGCTGGAGCTGCAGGACTGCGCCTTCCCGCTGCTCGCCTCAACCGAGATCTACGACGACCCGGTGAAGGCGTTCGACGGCGTGAACCTGGCGCTGCTGGTGGGCGCGCGGCCGCGGAGCAAGGGGATGGAGCGGGCCGACCTGCTGGAGGCCAACGGGCAGATCTTCAAGCCGCAGGGCCAGGCCCTGAACGTCGGCGCCGCCGACGACGTGCGCGTGCTCGTGGTCGGCAACCCGGCCAACACCAACGCGCTGATCGCCTTGAGCCACGCACAGGACATCCCCTCGGATCGCTTCACCGCGATGACTCGGCTGGACGAGAACCGTGCGGTGGCCCAGCTCGCGGAGAAGCTGGGGGTGGGCGTCGAGGAGGTGCAGGACCTCGTGGTGTGGGGCAACCACTCACCCACGATGTTCCCCGACCTGTTCAACGCGAAGGTGAACGGCGAACCAGCGGTCGACAAGGTCGACATGGACTGGTACGAGAACGAGTTCATTCCGCGAGTGGGCAAGCGCGGCGCCGAGATAATCGACGCGCGCGGAGCGTCGTCAGCCGCCAGTGCCGCCAACGCGGCGATCGACCATGTGCGCGATTGGGTGCTGGGTGCCGACGGACTGCGCTCGATGGCGATTCACTCTGACGGGTCGTACGGCGTGGATGAGGGAATCGTGTCGAGCTTCCCGGTACGCGTGAGCGGCGGCTCGTACGAGGTCGAGCAGGGCCTCGACGTCGGCGACTTCGCCCGCGCCAAGATCGACAGCACGGTGGCGGAGCTGAAGGAGGAGCGCGACGCTGTGCGGGAGCTGGGCCTGGTGCCGTAGCCGACGGCCTGCTAGGCCGGGTGCCAGCCCTTGTCGCGCTTCTTCACCTGACCCTCTTTTTGGAGGGTCGGCATGACGCGATACAGGTAGTTCGCCTTGATGCCCATGGTGTCCGCCAGCTCGGAGATGGTGATGCCGGGCCGGGCGCGCACCAGCTCGAGCGCCTGCTTGGCGCGGTTGCCGCTGCCGCGCGGACGGCCGCGTCGGCGCGGGGCGCTCCCGCTTGTCCGACGCTTGCGCGCGGGAGCGGAGGCGCTACCTCCAACGCCCGCCAGCGC
>JACCSF010000296.1 GCA_013813135.1 Thermoleophilaceae bacterium
CCCCAACGGCCGCTTCACCGCCATCCCCGCCCGCCGCGGGAAGCGCTCCGGCGTGGGCGCGATCTTGCGAAACACGTGCAGGTGCCGGTCGCGCGCTCCTTCGAAGGGCTCGACCCGCAGCACCTCCCCGGCGGCCAGCCCGAGCAGCTCCGCCGCCCGCTGCCCGCGCTCCTCCTCCTCCGCTTCGCGTGCGCCCTTCCAGGCGACAAATACCCCGTCTTTACGCAGGAGCGGCGCTGCGTATTCGACCAGCACCGCCAGCGCGCCCACCGCGCGCGCGATCACGGCGTGGTAGGCCTCGCGCCCGCCGCCGAGCGCCGCCGGTGTCGCCGCCCACTCCTCCGCCCGCGCCGTGACCGCCCGCGCGTTCTCGATCTGCGCCATCTGCGCCAGGCGGTCGATCACCGCCGTCTTGCGACCGGCCGACTCGATCAAATCCACCTGCGCGCGCGGGAGCGCGATCGCCAGGACCAGTCCCGGAAACCCCGCCCCCGCCCCGATGTCGGCGATCCGCCTCGCGCGCGCGAGCTCTCCCACCTCGAGGCCACTCAGGCTGTCGGCCACGTGCGCCGGTAGCGCGGCCTCCGGCTCGCTCACCGTCGTGTGTGGGTCCGGCTCTGCCGCCAGCGCCTCCAGCATCAGCCGGATCTGTTCCTGAGAGCCCGCGGACAGCCCAAAGCGCCCACACAGCGCCTCGACCGTTTCACGGGAAACGCTCAGGGCTCGCGGAACGCCGGCGCCGGGCTGATCACGAGCCGGCGGTCCGGCTCGTCGCCCTCGGAGTGCGTATCCACGTCGCCGCGCTCGCTCAGGTACGTGTGCACGATCTTGCGCTCCGGCGCGCGCATCGGCTCCAGCTCGACCGGACGGTCGTAGCGCAGCGCCTCGGCCGCCGCGCGGTCGGCCATCCGGTGCAGCGCCGTCTCGCGGCGCTCGCGGTAGCCGGCGGCGTCCACCGTCACCTGTTTGCGATCCTCACGACCGCGGTAGGCGGCCCGGAAGGCCAGGTGCTGGACCGCGTCGATGGTCGAACCGTGCTTGCCGATCAGCAGCCCGAGCTCGTTCCCGTTCACCGTCGCCCGCACCTCTTCCTCGGTCTCCTCGATGTCGACGCTCGCCCGCAGCCCAAGCGCATGGACGATCCGGCCCACGATCGCGCGCACCCGCTCGCCGGGCTCCTCGGGGATCACCTCGGCGGCCGCCCGCCACGCCTCCTCGTCGACCTCGGCGCGGACGCGCGCGGTGCCGCCTCCCTCGGGCCCCTCGATGACCTCAAACCGGACGGACTCGGCGGTGATCCCGGGGAAGCGCGGCTCGAGCTCCTTCATGGCGGCCCACTTGGCCGCGCCGAGACTGTCTCCCTCGCCTTCCGCGGACAGATCCTCGGGCCGCGGTTCGTCGGTCATCGCCTTCGACCCGAGCGCTTCTTCTTCTTGCGCGGCGACTGCGGCGGCGCCTTGACCGGGCCACCGTTGCCCGCGGCGGCGCCCTTCGCCGCGCCACCCTTCGCCGCGCCCTTGGCGCCGCCGTCAGCCACGGGCGTACCCGGCGACGGCGGCAGGCTGGGCGGCTTGCCGCGCGCCGGTTTGCCGCCTTCCCCGGCGTCGCTCGACTCGGCCGAAGCAGGCTTCGGGTAGAGCTTCTTCACGAGCAGCTGCTGGCCGATCGTCCACACGTTGGTGGTGATCCAGTAGACGATCAACCCGGCCTCGAAGTTCACGATGAAGATCACGAAGACGAACGGCAGCGCGAACATGATGCGGCGCTGGGTCGGGTCGGCGCTGAACGCCGTGACGGCGCTGGCCGCCAGCTGCGTGGCCACGTAGAGCACGATCAGCGTGCCGAGCAGGACCGGATCGCCCGTGATCTTCTCGGCCAGGTCGTCGATCGGCCCGAAGCCCGTGTTGCCGGCGATGTCCCGCTGGAACTCGCCGGAGCGCAGCAGGTAGAAGAGCGAGATGAAGAAGGGGATCTGCAGCACCAGCGGCAGGCAGGACCCGAGCGGGTTGACCTTCTCGCGCTGGTAGAAGGCCATGACCTCCTGGTTCATGCGCTGGCGGTCGTCCTTGTAGCGCTCCTGGATCTTCTTGATCTCGGGCTGCAGCGTCTGGAGGCGCTGCATCGACTTCACGCCCTTGAAGGTGAGCGGCAGGATCGCGATCCGGACCGTGAACGTGAGCAGGATGATCGACCAGCCCCACGACCCGCCGACCAGGTCGTGCCAGAACTCCAGGATCCACTGGCAGGCGTCGATCAGCGGCGAGAGAATGCTCTGCATTGGCTAGGGGTTCGGTCGCTTGCGGAAGAGGGTCTGATCCTCTACGAAATCGACGCCGCCGTGGCTCCACGGGTTGCACCGCAGCAAGCGCCAGCCGGCGAGGACGACTCCGCGAAGGACACCGTAGCGGCGAACCGCTTCGACGGCGTACCGGGAGCAGGAGGGATGGTACTTGCAGCGCGCCGGCAGTCCCGGGGAGATGGCGCGCTGGTAGAGGCGGATCGGCGCCACGAAGATTCCTCGCAGGGCGCTCACGATTCGTCCTCCCGCCCGTGCGCGAGGCCCGCCTCGGCCAGCACTGACCGGAGCGCCTGCTCGATCGCCGGCTCGCCGCCCTCGCGGGCCAGCTCGCCTGCCGCGGGGCGGGCGACGATGACGAAGTCGTGACCGGGGGTCAGGTCGCCGGCGCGCGCCCAGAAGGCGTCTCGCAGCAACCGCTTGATGCGGTTGCGCTCGACCGCGCCGCCGAGCTTGCGGCCGACGGAGATCCCGAGCCGCGGCTCCGTCTCGGCATCGGAGCGAGGGAACGCATAGACGACCAGGTGCCGGCTGGCGTGCGAGCGACCCTCGCGATAGACCCGTTCGAACTCGCCGCTACGCGAGAGCCTGCGGCGCTTGCGGCGCGCGCGATCGACCATGCGCCTAAGGCGTGAGCCGCTTGCGGCCCTTGGTGCGGCGGCGCCTCAGCACGTGCCGGCCGCCGCGCGTGTGCATGCGCGCGCGGAAGCCGTGGGCGCGGGCGCGCTTGCGTTTCTTGGGCTGATAGGTGCGCTTCATAAAGATCGAGATGGGCGCGCAGAGTGGGGCGCTCGCGCCGGGTGCGGAGGGTACACGACGGCGCTCGATGCGCCGTCTCGCGCGCCCCTCAACCCTTTTCTCGCGTAATGCGGGGAACCCTGCCAGGGGTGCGACGAGCCCCTCGGGCGCCGTTGTATCCTCGCCTCGCCGAGGGCAGCGGTGGCCGTTATCACGCAGTCCCTCTCTCCTTCAAGAATCACGCCAAACAAGGCCCCTGAAGAGGGTCTCGAGAGCCTGTGCCCGCCCAAATCGATCAGCTCTGGGACGACATCCGCGACCAACTACGGCGCGAGACGCCCGACTTCAAGTTCCACATCTGGATCGAGCCGCTCGAGCTGGCCGGGGTCCGCGGCAAGACCCTCTACATCCGGGCGCCGGAGCACATCCGCACCTCCGTCGCTGAGCGCTACCTGCCGCTCCTGCGCCGAGCCGCCGTCCAGCGCTTCGATCGGCACGCGGTGGTGGAGGTCGTCGGCTCCGACTGGTCTGCGCCCGCCGACGACGCGCCGCGCGAGGCGGGGCCACCGGCCGGCGGCGGCGACAGCCACCGCGGCGCGCGGCTGAACCCCAAGTACAGCTTCGACCAGTTCGTGATCGGGGAGGGTAACCGATTCGCCCACGCGGCCGCCCTGGCCGTCGCCGAACTGCCGGCCCAGGCCTATAACCCGCTCTTCCTGCATGGGCGCCCGGGGCTCGGCAAGACCCATCTGCTGCACGCGATCGGCAACTACGTCAAGCGCTATGGCTCCGGGCTGCGGGTGCGCTACGCGACGATCGAGGAGTTCACGACCGGCTTCGTAGACGCCGTCCGCCGCCACCGCACGGGCGACTTCAAGGACGACTTCCGCGGCGCCGACGTGGTGCTCATCGACGACGTCCAGTTCCTCGCCGGCAGGACCAAGACGCGCGAGGAGTTCTTCCACACCTTCAACGCACTGCTCGACTCCGGGCGCCAGCTGGTGATCTCCTCCGACCGCAGCCCCGAGGACCTGCCCGGCCTCGAGGACCGGTTGGCCGAGCGCTTCCGCGCCGGGCTCGTGGTCGAGCTCGAGCCGCCGCCCGCAGCGCTGCGGCGCGCAATCCTCGCCAAGCGCGCCCGCGTCGACCGCGTGGAGGTGTCCGCCGACGTGCTGGCCGAGATCGCCCAACGGGTCGACAGCAGCGTGCGTGCCCTCGAAGGCGCTCTCATTCGCGTGGTTGCCTACGCTTCGCTGAAGGATGAGCAACCGACCCCGGGCCTGGTGCGGCACGTGCTGCGCCGCCTGGGCGACGACACCGCCCCGGACGCCTGCGGCCTCTCGGAGATCATCGACGCGGCGGCGCAGGAGTTCGGTGTGGAACGCGAGTCGCTGCTGGCCCGCGACCGCCGCCCCACCGTAGCGAAAGCGCGCCAGGTGGCCATGTACCTCGCGCGCGAGCTCACGGAGCACAGCCTCCCGGAGATCGGGCGCGGCATCGGGGGACGCAACCACGCGACCGTCCTGCACGGCGTGAACCGAATCAGCGCGGCCGTCCGCACCGATCCGGCTGTGCGTAACGCGGTCGACAACTTGCACCGCCGTCTCGGCCGGCGCGCGTAACGGCCGATGTCAGTGCCACAATCCACAGTCGGCTTTCCTTTTACCAAGCCGAATCCGCGCCCCTATCGACGTGTCAACAGACACTACAAATTCAAGGTCAGGTAGTAGAACTTGAAGCTCACCGTTTCCCGTGAAACGTTCGTCGCCAAGCTCGGCATCGCCGTGCGCGGCGCTTCCACTCGCAGCGCGATCCAAACGCTGGCGGGCGTGCTGTTGAGGGTGGGCGACGGCCGAGCCGAGCTCGAGGCGACCGACATGGAGCTTGGTGTGCACGTCTCGCTCGAGACGGCGGAGTCCTCCCCCGGTCATGCCGTCATCCCCGGCCGACTACTGCTGGACGTCGTCCGCTCGCTGCCGACAGACGACCTCTCGCTGGAGTATCGCAGCGCGCAGCAGGACGTCGAGCTGGTCGCCGGACCGTCGAAGTTCCACCTGCGGACGCTGCCACCCGAGGACTTTCCGAAGCTGCCCGAGGCGCCGCCGGAGGGCGGTATGACGGTGCCGGCCAACGCGTTCGTGGACACCATCGCCCGGGTCGCGCGGGCTGCCTCGCGGGACGAGACCCGGCCCCACCTCACCGGGGTCCTCGTGACGGCCAGCGGCCGTGAGCTGCGAATGGTCGCGACGGACTCGTATCGCCTCTCCGTGAAAGAGACGCAGCTCGAAGAGCCGCTCGAGGGGTCGCTCGAAGCGAACGTTCCCGCCCGAACCCTCCAGGAACTCGGCCGGATCGCAAGCGGCGGCACCAGCGAGAGCATCGGCGTCGCGGCGCTGGAGAACCAGGTCATCTTCACTGTCGACGACGTGGTGCTGTCGTCGCGGCTGGTCGAGGGGCGGTTCCCGAACTACCAGCAGCTGCTACCGGAGTCATACGAGCACGAGCTGCGCGTGAACCGCGACGAGCTGTTGGAGGTGGTGCGGCGCGTCGGGCTCCTGGCGCAGAAGAACGCGCCGCTGCGGCTGCGCTTCTACGAAGGGGCGCTGGACGTGTCGGCGCAGACCCCCGACGTGGGCGAGGCGAGCGAGTCGCTGCCCGTGCCGTTCGCGGGCGAACCGTTGGAGATCGGCTTCAACGCGGAGTTCTTTCGAGAGGGGCTCGAGAGCGCGGAGTCGGAGGAGCTGATCCTGAAGCTGATCAGCCCGCTGCGCCCCGGTCTGATCCAGTCCGGCGACGAGGGCTCCGGTTTCATCTACCTGGTCATGCCGATCAGGCTGAACGTCTAGCGGGGCCCCGTGCAGGTCACCCGCCTGGAGCTGCGCGACTTCCGCAACTACGAGGCGGCCGAGCTGGAGCTGCCGGTTGGCGTGGCCGTGGTGGTGGGCCCCAATGGCGCCGGCAAGACGAACCTGCTCGAGGGCGTTTACTTCGGGTGTACGGGCGGGTCGCCGCGCACATCCAACGAGCGCGAGTTGGTCCGCCGCGGCGCCGCGGTCGCGCGCGTCGTGATCGACACACGCGACGCGGACGCTGCGCACCGCCTAGAGGCCGGATTCCAGCCGGGTGAGGCGAAGCACCTGCGCGTCGACGGGAATTCGGTGGCCAGCTTCGCGGCACTCGACGCTCGCCCGCTGGTGAGTGTGTTCCTGCCCGAGCGGCTTGAGCTGGTCAAGGGAGCGCCGGCTTCGCGGCGCGCTCACCTCGACCAGGTGGTGGCCGCGCTGTGGCCGGCCCGCGCCGGTGGCCGCTCCGCGTACTCGCGCGCCCTGGCGCAGCGCAACGCCCTGCTCGCGCGAATACGCACCGGCGCGTCCAGCCCATCGGCGCTCGACGCCTGGGACGCGGAGCTGGCTCGCGAGGGCGTGGCCCTGATGGAGGACCGCGCGGGGGCGATCGAAGGGTTGCGGGAGCCGTTCGCGCGACTGGCAGGACAGCTCGGCCTGCCGGGCCCGGCGGAGGTGCGCTACCGGCCGCGCTCCGGCGCCACCGACGCCGCGGGGCTCGCCGTCGAGCTGGCCG
>JACCSF010000338.1 GCA_013813135.1 Thermoleophilaceae bacterium
GCTCCAGGCCGGCCCGTGCGAGCACGATCGCGTCGAAGTCGCCGTCGGCGAGCCGGCGCAGGCGGGTGTCGACGTTGCCGCGCAGCTCGCGCACCTCGAGATCTGGCCGCAGCGCCAGCAGTTGAGCGCGGCGGCGCACGCTCGCGGTGCCCACCACGGCGCCCGTGTCGAGGGCGTCGAGCGAGTTCGCGCCGCACAGCGCGTCGTACGGGTCGGCGCGCTCGGGCACGCCCACGATCGACAGACCGGTGGGCAGCTCGCCCGGCACGTCCTTGGCCGAGTGCACCGCCAAATCGACATCGCCGGCCAGCAGCGCCTCCTCGATCTCCTTGACGAAGCGAGACTTGTCGTCATGCGACCCGCGGTCGCCCGAGGTGGTGATCGCGACCAGCTCGACCTCATCCGCCAGGCGCCCCGCCACCCACCGCGCCTGCGCCAGCGCCAAGGCGCTGCCGCGCGTGCCTAGCCTGAGCGGAAGCAGCCGGCTCGGCCGGCTGCGCACCGATGCACTCATCACGCCCGGCGGCGGCGCGTGTCCAGCCGGGTGACCTCCGCGGCCGGAGCTTCCCCGATGGCGACGGGGTCGAGCCCGAACAGCTCCCGCAGCGTGTGCAGGTACTCGTAGGAGCCGCGCTCCTTGAGCCGCACCGTCGGCTCGTGCAACAGCCGCGAGGCGATCGCCCGCGCCATCACCTCGACGCGCTCGCGGTCTGCCGCGGAGAGCGACTCCCAGCGCGGCTCGTTCTCGGCGACCACCTGGCGCACGACCTCGTCGGCGCGCCGGCGCAGCGCCGAGATGGTCGGCACCACGTCCAGGCTGGCGATCCAGCTCTCGAAGCGCTCCACGTCCTCGCGCACGAGCACCAGCGCCTCCTCGGCCTCCGCCACGCGGGCGTCGAGGTTGCGCGCCACGGCCCGCTGCAGGTCGTCCATGTCGTAGAGGGCGATCCCGGGGCAGTCGCGCACGCTCGGCTCGATGTCGCGCGGCACCGCCAGGTCGATCAGCACCAGCGGCCGCCCCATCCGGGACGCGGCCACGAACTCCAGCTCCTCGCGGCCGACGATCTGGTGTGGCGCTCCCGTCGAGGTGACCACGATGTCGGCGGCCTCGAGCTCGCGCGGCATGTCCTCGAAGGTCACGGCCCGCCCGCCGAAGCGCTGCGCCAGCCCGAGCGCGCGGTCGTAGCGGCGGTTGGCCACGAACAGCGTGTGCACGCCGCGGTCGCGCAGCGCCCGCGCGGTCAGCTCGGCGTTCTCGCCGGCGCCGATCACCAGCACGCGGCGGTCGGCGAGCTCGCCGAGGAAGTCGGACGCCAGCTGCACCGCGACCGTGGAGATCGACACGTTCGAGCGCGCCACGCCGGTCTCGGTGCGCACGCGCTTGCCGGCCGCCAGCGCGTCGCGGAACAGGCGGTTGGACACCGGCCCGCTGACGCCCTCCACCAGCGCCAGCTCGTACGCGCGCTTGACCTGGCCCTGGATCTCAGCCTCGCCGACGATCATCGAGTCGAGCCCCGCCGTCACCGAGAACAGGTGCTCGACGGTCTCGCGGCCGCGCAGCGAGTAGAGCGACCCGATCAGCTCGGTCGGCCGCAGCCCGGCCTGGCGGGAGAGGATCGCCAGCGTGGCGTTCTCCGCCTCCAGGGGGTCGTCGGTGACCAGGTAGAGCTCGGTGCGGTTGCAGGTGAAGAGCGCAACCGCCTCGTGGATGCGGTCGTGGTCGGTCAGCTCGCCCAGCACGCGCGCCGCGCGCCCGGCGGGCAGCGCCAGCTTCTCGCGCAGCGGCAGCGGGGCGGTCTTGTGCGAGGCGCCGAGCGCGAGCAGCTCGCCGGTCAATCGTCCTCCTCGGCCAGCGCGGTCAGCTCGCGGTCGATGCGAGCCAGCTTCGCGGCCATGATCGCGACATAGATCAGGATCAGCGTCAGGAACACGACGTAGGCCCCGGCCACGTACCTGCCGGCCTCGTCGAGCGGGAGGGCTGGTGCCGCGATCCACGTCACGCCGCCACCGCCTCGCGCTCGGCCCGCCGCCGGCGCAGCTTCTTCAGCTGCAGCGCCGCGTGCTTGGCGGTCAGCTCGAGCTTCCAGAGCGTCACGAACAGCAGCGTCATGCCCACCAGCGAAACCAGGAACGTCAGGCGCATCTCGCCCGGCAGGCTGCCGCCGGTCTGGGACAGGACGCGCGGGTGCGTGTAGGCCTCGGCCAGCCGCACCGCTGTGAAGTTGAGCGGCACGAAGGCGCCCGCGGTGATCGCGAACACCGAGGAGTAGCGCGCCTGGCGCTCGGGGTCCTCGATCGCGAAGCGCAGCGGAAAGTAGACGCAGTAGAGGAGGAAGACGACCAGGAAGGAGACCAGGACCGGTTCGTCCCACACCCACCAGTGGCCCCACGAGGCCTTGGCCCAGATCGCGCCGGTCACGAGCACGCCCAGCCCGAGGATGATCGAGAGGTGGATCGCGACGTAGGAACGCAGGTCCCATGACGGGTCGCCCGTGCGCAGGTGGCGGATGCCGAACACGCCCCCCGCCACGAAGCCGCCCAGCGCCACGATCGCCATCGGCACGTGGAGGTAGAAGATCTTCTGGACGAAGCCCTGGTCGGCGTCGAGCGGCGCGTAGAAGAAGACAAGGGCGAGCGACGTCGCGATCGCCACGACGGTGGCGCCAGCCAGCGGGACGAGGCCCCTCGAATACATCAGTCCTCGAGCAGGAAGTCGAAGACGGCAACGGAGACAAGCACGAAGACCACATCGTAAAGCGTGAGCAGCCCCAGCCAGCGTCCCAGGTCCTCGGGGCCCTGGTCAGTGCGCATCAGCGGCTCCGTCGCCTGGGCGCATGAGATCAGCAGCGGGACCAGCAACGGCAGCAGCAGCAGCGGCACGATCAGCTCCCGCGTCCGGGTCTCGGCCGCCAGCGCCGCCACCAGCGCGCCGACCGCCGCGATCCCGATGTTGCCGAGCAGCAGGATCGCCGGCAGCTCGGGCAGGGTGCCACCCAGCCCCGGGCCGAGCAGCAGCAGGTCGAAGGTCGGCACCGCCACCAGCTCCACCGCGACCAGGAACAGGAACAGCGCGCTCGCCTTGGCCAGGAACAGGGCGGTGCGGTCCACGGGCGCCAGCAGCAGCGCGTCGATGCCGCCCTGTTCGCGCTCGGCGGCGAACAAGCGGGTCACGCCGATCACGGCCGCCAGCAGCAGGGTGACCCACAGCACGCCGGACGCGAGCTCGCCGTCCAGCGAGTCGCGGTCCAGCCCGAAGTGAAACAGCACGTAGACCGTGATCGTGAACAGCGTCATCGCCGGCACGGCTTCCTTCGTGCGCAGCTCCAGCAGCAGGTCCTTGCGCAGGATCACGGTTGCGGCGCGGATCACCGGTACAGCTCCTCGTCCGCTCCGACGGGCCGCCCGCGCCTCAGCCGCAGCACAACGTCGGCCTCGGCGAGAGCGCCGCGCACGTCGTGGCTGACCAGCACGCGCGTGCGGCCGGACGGGCGCCCGATCAGGGGCTCGAGCAACTCTGCGGCGGCCGGGTCGAGGTTGGCGCCCGGCTCGTCGAGCAGCAGCAGCGGAGGGTCGTGCAGCACCGCCCGGGCCGCGGCGACACGCTGGACCATGCCGCGCGAAAGCTCCCTGACGGGGTCGTCGGCGCGCCGCTCCATCCCGACTTGGCTGAGCACGGTCGCCACGCGTTGCTCGGGCACCCGGTGCAGCCGGGCGTGGTAGCGCAGGTTCTCGCGGCCGCTCAGGTCGCGGTAGAGCAGCGGGTCGTGGCCGAGGTAGCCGACGTGGCCGGGCAGCTTCCAGCGCTCGTGCGGGAGGTCGGCCTCCAGCACGCGTGCGGTGCCGCCGTGCGGCCGCAGCAACCCGGCCAGCACGCGCAGCAGGGTCGTCTTGCCCGCCCCGTTGCCGCCCAGCACCGCAAGCGTTTGGCCGGCCTCTACGCGGACGCTGACGCCGGCGAGCGCGACCCGCTCGCCAAACCGCCGCTCGAGGCCGTCGAGCTCGATCGCCGCCACGGGGGGGAAGCCTATGGGGGCTCGCTTCCCCGGCCGCGCCAGGCCCCGGCCGCGCCCGGGCCCCGGCGTCGGCTGGAGGCTAGTCTCAGGTTCATGGCCGAAAAAGCCCGGCTCGTCGGCCTCAATCACGTCGCCCTCGAGGTCGACGACGTCGACGAGGCGCTCGAGTTCTACGGGCGCGTGTTCGACTTCGAGCTGCGCGGCCGCGCTGGGCGGATGGCGTTCCTCGACATGGGCGACCAGTTCCTCGTGCTTGCCGAGGGCCGCTCGCAGGCGCCGGACGGCTCCCGGCATTTCGGGCTCGTCGTGGACGACCGCGAGCGGGCCAGGCGCCTGCTCGAGCAGGCCGGGGCAGAGCTGCTCGGCGGCCGCGGGCTCGACTTCCGCGACCCCTGGGGCAACCGCGTGCAGGTGGTGCAGTACTCGGACCTGCAGTTCACCAAGGCGCCGTCCGTGCTGGCCGGCATGGGCCTGGAGGAGCTCGAGAAGTCGCCTACGGCCCGCGAAGAGCTCCGGAAGAAGGGCCTCGGCTAGCGGCCCTGATCCCGCTCGAGGGTGGCGGCCGCGTGCTCCAGAGTGGGGGCCACGATCGGCCATGATTGGTCGATCGCCTTGGGGTTGCCGGGGAAGTTCACGATCAGCGTGCGGCCGCGCACTCCCGACACCCCGCGCGTGAGCAGCCCGAGCGGCGTGTGGTCGCGCGAATCGGCTCGGATCGCCTCCGCGTAGCCGGGCGCCTCGCGGTCGATCACGTCCCGCGTGGCCTCCGGCGTGACGTCGTCGACGGTCAGGCCGGTGCCGCCCGTGGTGAACACGAAGCGCACGCGCTCCTGGTCGGCCAGCCGCTTCAGCACGCCGCCGATCGCCAGGCGATCGTCAGACACCGTCTCGCGCGAGACGTCCAGGCCCGCCGCCTCGCACAGCTCGGCCAGCCGCGGGCCCGAGACGTCCTCGCCCTCGCCGCGCGCCAGCGAGCTCGACACCGTGACCACGGCGGCCCTCATCGGCGCCACTCGTGGCGGCCGCCCGACTTCTCGAGCAGCACGACCTCCGCGATCTCGACCCCGCGCTCCAGGCCCTTGACCATGTCGTAGACGGTCAGCGCCGCGGTCGCGGCCGCGGTCATGGCCTCCATCTCCACGCCGGTCTGGCCCGTCGTGCGCGCCTCGGCGGTCAGCACGACCTCGGTCTCGCCCACCTCTGCCTCCACGTCCACGAACGAGAGCGGCAGCGGGTGGCACAGCGGGATCAGCTCGGCGGTGCGCTTGGCCGCCTGGATGCCGGCGATCCGGGCGGTGCCGATCACGTCGCCCTTGGGGGCGTCGCCGCGAGCGACGGCGGCGGCCGTCTCGGCGGACATCCGTACGGTCGCGCGCGCCCGTGCGCGCCGGTCGGTCACCTGCTTGTCGCTCACGTCGACCATCCGGGCGCGCCCGGCCTCGTCGAGGTGTGTGAGCTCGTCAGACAGGCTGGTAGGACTGCCGCGCGGCGGCGATCAGGTCGCGGACGGCCGCCTCGTCACGACGCCGGAGCAGCTCGACCGGATCCGGCTCGCCGTTCACTATCGACTCGAAGAAGGCCTTGCGGTCCTGGTAGGTCGGCAGGGTGGCCTTGGCCCAGCCGCGCACCTCGTTGAGCAGCAGCGCCAGGCGCGCGTAGGGCTCGCCGTACTCGCCGGCGATCTCGTCGCGGATGCGCTTGGCGAGCGCGGGCGAGGCGCCCGCGGTGGAGATCGCGATCGCGAGCGGCCCGGTGCGGATGATCGCCGGCAGGATGAAGTTGCAGAGCGGTGGGACGTCCACCACGTTGACGAGCATCGCGCGCCGCTCGGCGTCGTCGAACACCGCGACGTTCACGTCCGTGTCGCCGGTGGCGGCGATCACCATGAACACGCCCTCGAGGTCGGCCGCGCCGGCGTACTCGCGCCGCTCCCAGCGGATCGAGCCCTCGCGCGCGAGCTGCGCCAGCGGCTCGATGGCGTCGGGGGCGATCAGCGTCACCTCGCCGTCGCAGGCGAGCAGGCCCTCGACCTTCTCGAGCCCGACGTCGCCTCCGCCAACGACCACGCAGCGGCGCCCGCTGAGACGCAGGCAGGCGATGTAGAAGGGGGTATCGAGCATCCCCTGCACGCAGGACTGGTCGCAGATCCCCTTGCGGAGCTGACAGACGCATTCCTTGCCGGCGTAGGCTTGCGCGGGCATACCGAACAGTCTAGGCGCCGCCGGCGGGTCAGCTTCTGCTGCGGTAGAGGCGCGTCGTGAGCGGCGCGAAGACGGCTGTGAGCACGGCGGCCGTCCCCAGGACGATTCCGATGTCGCCCGCCTGCGCCGACCCCTCCATCAGCCCGCGCGACGATGTCGCCAGGATCGAGATCGGGTTGATCTCGACGAACGCCTCGAGCCCCGCCGGCAGCGTTTTCGGTTCCACGAAGACGTTGGAGAGGAAGGTCAGCGGGAAGATCCCCATGAAGCCGGCGTTCATGACTGCTTGCGGCGAACGCAGCAGCAGGCCGAGCGTCGTGAAGACCCAGGACAGCCCGAACGCGAACACGATTACGAGCGCGAGCGCTGCGACGACACCGCCGACGCCGGCCTCCGGACGGAAGCCGAGGATGACGCCCAGCACGACGATCACGGTGCCGGCGACCAGATAGCGGACGCTGTCACCGAGCAGGGCGCCGACCAGGGGCGCCGGCCGCCAGATCGGCAGCGTGCGAAAGCGGTCGACGACTCCCTTCGTCAGGTCGGTGTTGAGCGCGACCCCCGAGTAGACGGTGGTGAACAGCACCGACATCACGAGGATCCCGGGGAGGATGTAGTCGAGGTATTCGCCGGTCGACCCGGCGATCGCGCCGCCGAACAGGTACGTGAACATCACGACGAACATCACGGGCGTGATCGTCACGTCGAGCAGCTGCTCCGGGACGTGCTTCACCTTGAGCATCCCGCGCCAGCCGAACGTGAGCGCTGCGGAGAGGGCGCTCGCACGCGGCGGGCGCGACCCTGACGAGAGCGCCCTCCGGACTGCCGCCTCGTCGGCGATCGACGTGGACGCGGCTTGCGTGGCCGAGGTCGTGCTCATGCTGCCTGATCCTCCTGAATGTCCTTAGCGTCCTCGGCCTGCTCCTCCGCGGTGTGGCCGGTCAGGGCCAGGAACACCTCGTCGAGGCTGGGCTGACCGAGCGAGAAGTCGGCGACGCTGATGCCCGCGCGAGTCAGCTCGGCGACCGCCTCGCCGGCCCGATTCGGATCCGCGCACGACGCGGACAGCGCCGCGGGATCCGCTTCGAGATGGACGGCATCGAGTTCGCGCGCGAGCAGGCCCTCCGCTTCGGACCGTTGGTCGGGATCGAGCAGGCGCACGCGCAGGGCACCGGACCCGACCGACGCCTTGAGCTGGCTGGGAGTGCCCTCGGCGATGACCTTGCCGTGGTCGATCACGGCGATGCCGTCCGCCAGCTGGTCGGCCTCGTCCAGGTACTGCGTGCAGAGCAGGATCGTCGTCCCCGCATCCTGCAGCGCTCGGATGATGTCCCAGACCTGGTTGCGCGAGCGCGGGTCGAGGCCGGTCGTGGGCTCGTCGAGGAACATCAGCCGGGGGGTCACCACGATGCTCGCGGCGATGTCGAGCCGGCGTCGCATACCGCCGGAGTAGTGCTTCACGAGACGAGTGGCCGCGTCGGTGAGGCCGAAGGCGTCGAGGAGCTCGGTCGCCCGCCCCTTGGCATCGGTGCGCTTCAGCCCGAGCAGCCGGCCGAGCAGGATCAGGTTCTCGCGCCCGGTCAGGTCCTCGTCCACCGATGCGAGCTGCCCGGTGAGGCTCACGAGGCCGCGCACGGTGTCGGGCTCGGCCACGACGTCGTGTCCGAGCACCCGAGCCGTGCCGGAGTCGGGGCGCAGCAACGTGGCGAGCATCCGGATCGTGGTGGTCTTGCCGGCGCCGTTCGGGCCGAGCACGCCGTACACCGAGCCGGTAGGGACGGCCAGATCGACGCCGTCGACCGCGCGCGTCTCGCCGAACGACTTCACGAGGCCGGTGACTTCTATGGCTAGTGGGGAATCCGTTGTCATCTCGCTACCTCAGACCCGGCAAGCGCCGAAAACTCATCGCCGGGACAACTCCCGAGGTTAGCTCCCGCTGTCCCGGGGGCCGGGGTGCCCCCGCCGCCTGGGCGCTGGAGGGAAGAAGCGCTTCAGGCGGCGAGGGCACGGCGCGGGCGGTGCAGCCCCGAAAACGCCGACCGGCGGCGCTTCGGATACCGCTCCCGCGACCTGTGGCCGCGGTTCCCGGCGGCCGCTTCTATGAGGAGTCCGGTCATGAGAACCAAACTACGGCTAAGGCGGACCCCTTACATCGGCATTTCGCCCCCGATGACCCCTTAGTCGAGCCCGAGCCTGTGCACCCGGTGCGTGCCTCAGGCTAAGGCGCGATGC
>JACCSF010000363.1 GCA_013813135.1 Thermoleophilaceae bacterium
TCGCTGGCCAGCGCGTCCACGTAGAAGGCGGCGGCGGGAGGGCCGGGAGCGCCGCGGCCGGCCGCCCAGAAAAGCGACAGCGCGACCGGCCAGCGCCACGGTGGCGTCGACCCCAGCGCGAGGCGCAGGAAGGCGCGCGAGCGCGGCAGCGCCTCGTAGACGGGAAAGCCGGCCATCGCCGCGGCCACCGTCCCATCCAGCTCGGCCACCCACACCACGTCGGCGCTCGACGCGGTGCCGGGCTCCCCGAGCGAGCGCTCGAGCACGCGCAGCGCGCGCTCGCGGCCACCGGCGAAGCGATCGTAGGTGTCGGCGCCGCTGGTATGGAGCAATCTGGCGACGGCAGGGAAGTCCGCGGGCTCGGCCCGCCGGACCTCAGCCAAGCCCTGCCACCACCGCGGCCAGGCCCTCCTCGAGCGGCGTCGGGACCCATCCCAGCTCGCGCTGTGCCTTCGCGGACTGCGGACGGGCGTCCCAGAGGAAGAAGTGAAGCTGGCCCCGGGGGAGGAGCGGCGGCCGTCGCACGACGCGGGAGACCGCCTCGCCGCCGGCGGCGATCGCCTTGGCCACCGGCACCGGCATCACCGCGGGAACCCTGCCGCGCCCCGCCGCGCGGACAGCGGTGTCGGCGATCTCGCGGAAGCTCATGTGACCGTCGCAGAGGATGTAGCGCTCTCCCGGCACGCCGCGCTCGGCGGCGAGCAGCTGGCCGGTGGCCATGCCGGTCGAGTAGACCAGGCCCATCCCGCCCGGTGGCAGCAGCGGCACCGCGCTGCGCTTGCCCTCCACCAGCGGCCGCAGCAGGCCCTCCTCGAGCGAGGTGGCGTCGCGGCCCGGGCCGGGTCCGTAGACCGCGGCGGGGTTGACGATCACGACCTCGACGCCCGTCTCGCCGGCGGCGGCGAGAGCGAGCTGTTCGGCGCGCTGCTTCGAGCGCTCGTACGCCGTGCCCTTCGGATAACCCGCCACCTCCGACTCGTCAAAGGCCCCGCCGCGCTCGGCGTGGAAGACGTCGATCGTGGACGTGTGCACCACGCGCCGCGCGCGGGCCGCCGCGGCCGCGCGCACGACGGTCTCGGTGCCCCGCGCGTTGACGCGGTCGAAAATGTCCGCGTCGGCGAACCACTGCTCCGGCAGCCCCATCCCGTTGAACACGAGCTCGCAGCCCGCAACGGCCCTCTCCACGGAGGCGGGGTCGGTCACGTCCCCGCGGACCGGCTCGACGCCGGGAGGGAGCAGGCTGGAGGCGACTCCCGGATCGCGCGCGAGCACGCGCACCTCGTCGCCGCGCTCCACCAGTGCCCGCGCCACGCCGTGGCCCACCTTGCCGGTGGCTCCGGTGACCAGTGCGCGCATGGCGGTGATCCTACGTCTGAGAGACTGGCGGACCCGATGAGCCGCTTGCGCGACCCCCAGGACCCGCTGTTCCAGGCGCTCAACTCGTCGATCCGCTTCGACTACCGGCTTGCGCCATACGACCTCGAGCAGTCGCTCGCGCATGCGCGCATGCTCGCCCGCAGCGCCATCATCTCCGACGACGACCTCGCGCAGATCGAGCGCGGGCTGACCGCCGTGCGCGAGGAGATCGACCAGGACCACTTCGTCGTGGCCGAGGGCGACGAGGACATCCACATGGCGATCGAGCGCCGGCTCACCGAGCTCGCCGGCCCGGTGGGCGGCAAGCTGCACACCGCGCGCTCGCGCAACGACCAAGTGGCCACCGACATCGCGATGCTCGTGCGCGCCCATGCTCTGGACGCCCAGTCGCTGCTGCGCGAGCTGATGGGCACGCTGGTCGCGCTGGCCGAGCGGCACCTGGACTGGCCGCTGCCCGGCTACACCCACATGCAGCGCGCCCAGCCGGTCTATCTGTCGCACCACCTGCTCGCCTACTTCTGGAAGTTCCGCCGCGACCTGCAGCGGTTCAGGTTCTGCCTGACCGCGACCGACGACCTGCCGCTGGGGGCGGGCGCCCTGGCCGGCGTGAACTTCGACACCAGCCGCATGTTCGTGGCCCGGGAGCTGGGCTTTGGCGGCATCGCCGAGAACTCGCTCGACGCCGTTTCGAACCGAGACTTCGTGCTCGACTACATGAGCTCGGCGGCCACCTGCGCGGGTCACCTGTCCCAGCTGGGCGGCGAGATCGTGCTCTGGTCCACGGCGGAGTTCGGGTTCTGCCGGGTGTCGGACTCGTTCGCCTCGGGGTCGAGCCTGATGCCCCAGAAGAAGAACCCGGACGCGGCCGAGCTGCTGCGCGCGAAGGCGCCGCGCCTGGTCGGGCGGCTCGCTGGGGTGCACGGTGTGCTCCACGGCCTCCCGCTCACCTACAACAAGGACCTCCAGGAGGACAAGGAGCCGCTCTTCGACGCGATCGACACGGTCGAGCTCTGCCTGCGCGTGGCACGTGGCATGCTCGCCGAGATCGAGTTCAACCGCGAGCGCATGGCGGACGCGGCGTCGGACGAGCTGATCGCCGCGACCGACGTGGCAGACCTGCTGGTGAGGGAGGGCGTGCCGTTCCGCGAGGCGCACGGGATTGTCGGCGGCGTGGTGCGAGCAACCGTCGAGCGCGGGAAGCTGCTGTCGGAGCTGACCGACGAGGAGCTGGCCGAACTGGCACCGCAGCTACGCCCGGCGGACTTCCGCGCCCTGCTCGAGCAGACCTCATGGCTCGAGTCGAAGGTGTCCGAGGGCGGTACCTCACTCGCCCGCGTGCGCGAGCAGCTGGGCCGGGCACGCCACGTACTGGTGGAGGCCCCGGCGTGAGGCTCGACAGCGACTTCTACGCGCGCCCGGCGCACGACGTGGCGCGCAGCCTGGTCGGCTGCGTCGTGCGCCACGTCGAGACCGCGGGCCAGATCGTGGAGACCGAGAGCTACCACATGGATGAGCCGGCCTGCCACGCGTACGCCGGGGTCACCGAGCGCACGCACACCCTGTTCGGCCCGCCCGGCCACGCCTACGTGTACTTCTCGTACGGCATCCACTCGCTGCTGAACGCGGTATGCGAGGAGGAGGGCGTTGGGGCGGCGGTGCTGATCCGCGCCCTGGAGCCGGTGGACGGCATCGAAGTGATGCGGACCCGGCGCTGCCTCGAACGCGCCGAGGACCTCTGCTCCGGCCCGGGCAAGTTGACGCAGGCGCTCGAGATCGGGCTGTCGCTCAACGGGAGCTCGCTCGTCGACGGTCCGATCGAGCTGCTCGAGCGCGAGTCGGAGCCGAGGATCGTGGTGGGGGAGCGGGTCGGGATCACCAAGGCGGCGGAGCTGCCCTGGCGCTTCTGCGACGCGGACAGCCCGCACGTGTCGCGCCCGTGGCCCGCGCAGATGCGCGCGCGGCGCGCCGTGGCCTGACTTCCTAGCCGGGCGGGCTGTTGGGC
>JACCSF010000375.1 GCA_013813135.1 Thermoleophilaceae bacterium
GGGTGCTCGTGGTCCACCGACATGGGGATCGAGACCAGCTGCGTCTCGCGCCTCCAGCCCTTCGGGAAGAGCGGGCGCAGGGGTCGGTCGATCATGCGAGCGGTGAGGGTGGCCTTCTCGCCGGCCCGGCCCTCGCGGCGGAAGAAGCTGCCGGGGATCTTGCCCGCAGCGTACATGCGCTCCTCCACGTCGACGGTCAGCGGGAGGAAGTCGACGTCGCGCTCGTTGCCCGCCGTCGCGGTGCAGAGCACCTTGGTATCCCCTGCCGTCACTACAACCGAGCCGGACGCCTGCTTGGCGTACTTCCCGGTCTCGAACGCGATCGAGGTGCCGCCGATCTCCAAAGAGACCCGGCTCACTCCATCAGTCATATGCTTCCTTTCGGCCGCCTCCGGTTGGCGGCATGGCTTTCGTACGTTCCGTTGCGAACCCGCCGAAGGCTAGCAGCGGACCCGCGACGGAACGTTTGCCCCGGCTAGACGGTGCTGCACTGCTCGAGCGCGTCGAAAATGAGCTCGGGGCCCGGCAGCTCGAGCGGAGAGGAGCTGTGCGTCCACTCCACCATGCCGTCGGCCCCCACCATCACCAGCGCCCGGCCCGACTGGCCCCAGTCCTCCGACCAGACGCCGTAGGCGCGGGCGACGTCGCCCTTCGGATGGAAGTCCGCCAGCAGCGGGATCGTGATGTCGAGCTGGGTTTGGAACGCCTTGTGGCAGAAGGCGCCGTCGACGGAGATGCCGAGCAGGCGCACGCCGCGGCCCTCCAGCTCGCCGAGCACGCCCTGATAGACGCTCAGCTGGTCGGTGCAGACCGGGCTGAAGTCCGCCGGGTAGAAGACCAGCACCACGGTGGTGCCGCGGAAGTCCGCCAGCGACACCTGGTTGCCGTCCTGGTCGATGAGGGTGAAGTCAGGTGCCTGCTCGCCGGGGGCGATCACCGGCGTAGGCCGAGCTGACCGATCAGCGCCCGGTAGCGATCGATGTCGCTGGCCTGGAGGTACTTGAGCAGGCGGCGGCGCTTGCCGACGAGCATCAGCAGCCCACGCCGCGAATGGTGGTCCTTGCGGTGGTCGCGCAGGTGCTCGGTCAGCTCGTTGATGCGAGCCGTGAGCAGCGCGACCTGGACCTCGGTCGAGCCGGTGTCCGCATCGCCGCGGCCGTACTCGGCCACGATCTCGCGCTTCCTGTCCGCCGTCAGCGTCATCGAGCCGGAAACCGTAGCAGCAGCCCGGACCAAGGACTGGCGCCCGCGATGTCCCTGGCCTGCACGAGATCGCGCTGCATCCGGTCCACCAGGGCGTCCACCGAGTCGAAGCGCTTCTCGCCGCGCATCCGCTCGAGGAACGCGATCCGCAGCCGCTGGCCGTAGAGGTCGCCGTCGAACCCGATCAGGTGCGCCTCGACGAGCAGCCCGCGGCCGGTGTCGAACGTCGGGCGCACGCCGACGTTGACGGCCGTCGGGTGGCCCGAAGCGCGCGGCTCGGCCGCGTGCGCAGGGGACGGGTTCACGTTCCCCCAGGCGGCATAGACGCCGTGGCCCGGGCAGACGTAGGCGTCGTCGGGCACCAGGTTGGCGGTCGGCATGCCCAGCTCTCGGCCACGGCGGTCGCCTGTCACGACCTCGCCCTCGAACAGGAACGGCCCGCCGAGGAACTCGGCCGCCTGCTTGACGTCGCCGGCGGCGATCAGGCCGCGGATGTGGCTCGACGACACCGTCTCCCCGGCCACCTCCACCAGAGGGACCACGCGCGTCTCGAACTCGTCGTGCGAGCTCAGGAACTCCGCGGTGCCGCGCGCGCCCTGGCCGAAGCGGAAGTTCTCGCCCACCGACACGCTCCGCGCGCCCAGGCGCTCGATCAGCACCTCGCTGACGAAGCTCTCCGCGCTCTGTTGCGAGAAGTCGCGGTCGAAAGGGATCACCACCAGCTCCTCCACCCCGAGCCCGGCGATCAGGTCGCGCTTGACCGGAAAGGGGGCGATCAGCTTCGGCGTGGCCTCCGGGTGGAGCACGGCCAGCGGGTGCGGGTCGAAGCTGAGCACGGTGTCGGCGCCGCGGATCACCTCGCGGTGGCCGAGGTGGACGCCGTCGAACATGCCGATCGCGACGTCGCGCGGACCCGAGCCGGGCTCGACCTCGGAGAGTTGGGTGACCTTCATGCGGGCTCGAACACTACGAGGGGCTGCAGCTCCTCAGCGCGAGCCTCGCCGATCGCGATCAGCGTGTCGCCGGCCATCAACCGCAGGTGGCCCGCCGCGGCGTCCGCGCGCGGCACGCGCCGGCCGTGGCGCACGTCCGCCGCCTCCGGGGCGCTCAGCGGCCGCGCCGGGAGGAAGGACAGCGCCTCGCCGAGCGGCACCAGCCGCTCGGGGCCGGCGTCCTCCAGCTTGAACGCGCCGATCGCCGTGCGCTCGAGCTCATCGCAATAGGCGTCGCCGAGCTCGGTGACCAAGGTGCGCACGTAGGTGCCGGCCGAGCACTCGATCTCGAAGGCCGCGCGCTCCCCCTCGTGCCACAGCAGCTCCACGCGGTGGACCGTCACCGGGCGCGGCTGGGTCTCGACCTCCTCCCCGCGACGCGCCAGCGCATACGCGCGCTCCCCGCCGACCCTGACGGCCGAGTACGCCGGCGGGCGCTGGAGCTGCTCGCCGACCGGTATCTCCAGCCGTTCCGGTATGCGCCCGGTGTGGTCCAGCTCGCCGTCGCGATCCCCGGTGTCGGAGGTCCAGCCGAGCCGCGCAACCGCGCGATAGGTCTTCGGCAGGGCCATCAGGAAGCGCTGCGCACGCGTGGCGGGGCCGACCAGCACCAGCAGCAGACCGGTGGCAAAGGGGTCGAGCGTTCCGGCGTGGCCGACCTTCGTGCCGGGCGGCAGCGAGCGCCGCACCTCGGCGACGACGTCGTGCGACGTGACTCCCGCCGGCTTCGCGCGGAGCAGAACCCCGGCGGCGGTCAAGTCAGTGCGAGTCGAGCTGCTCGCGCACGTGGCCGTGCAGCTTCTCGACGAGCTCCGGGTACGGCAGGGCCGTCGCGAAACCCGCCGCCTGCGGATGCCCGCCGCCGCCGAACTCGCGAGCGATGCGCGACACGTCGGTGCGGCTGTCGGTGGCGCGCAGGCTGACCTTGCGCATGCCGTTGCGATCGTCGGAGAGAAGTTCGCGCACGAGCACGGCCACGGCGGTCCCCTCGACCGCGCGCATGTGGTCCACGACGCCCTCGGAGTCGTTCTCCTGGGCGCCCGTCTGCTCGTAGTCGCCCTTGACCAGATGCGCGATCGTGATCGTCCCGCCGTCGTGGCGCTCGACGCTCGAGAGCGCGCGCTGGAGCAGCTGCAGGCGGCGGAAGGGCAGATCCTCGTAGAGACGGCGATAGACCTGGTGCGGCTCCACACCGGCCTCGATCAGTTCGGTGGCCATACGGTGCGCCTCGGGCGTGGTGTTCTCGTACATGAACTTGCCCGTGTCGGTCACCAGGCCGGTGTACAGCGCGTCGGCGATGCGCGGGGTGATGTCGGCCCCCAGCTCCTTGCCGAGGTGCCACACGATCTCGGCCGTGCAGGACGCCTGCGGGTCCACCAGGTTGACCGTGCCGAAGCGGGTGTTGTCGTGGTGGTGGTCGATGTTGAGGATGTGCAGCCCGTCGGCCTGGAGGAAGTCGACCGGCATGCGGTCGATGTTGCCGCAGTCGAGGAAGACGATCGTGCGGTCGGCCACGTCGTCGGGCGGCGTGCCCGCCAGCCGCTCGAACGTCCAGCCGCGGTACTCCCAGGGCAGCGGGAACTCGTCCGGCGACATGAACATCAGCGTGTCCTTGCCGAGCTGCTCGAGGATCCAGTGCATCGCCAGCAGCGACCCGAGCGCGTCGCCGTCCGGGTTCTCGTGCGTCGTGAGCAGCAGCTTGTCCGAGCTGCGCAGCTCGGCAAGCACCTCTTCATGTCCGGTTGCGATGCTCATTCTTCGTCAAGCAGTTCCGTGATGCGCATCCCGCGGTCGATCGACTCGTCGAACACGAATTGCAGCGTCGGTGTGCGTTTCATTCGGAGCTCGCGGCCGATTGCCTGCTGAAGCAGCCCATGCGCCGACCCGAGCCCGGCCAGCGTCTCGGCGCGCTGCGCCTCGTCGCCGAGCACGCTCACGTATACGCGAGCGTGGCGGAGGTCGGTGCTGGTGTCTACGGAAGTCAAGGTCACAAAGCCAATGCGTGGATCATTCAGCCCTTCGGCAATCCGTGCCGAAAGGACCTCACGGACCGCCTCGTTCACCCTGCGCATGCGGTCTGTAGCCACTTTAGTGCAGGTCCTCGGTTGATATGAGTTGGCTTTCCACGCTGGCTCCGTCGGGAAACATTCCCCACACGTAGCGTTCGACGTCCGCGGCCCGTTTTTTGAGTGGACCGGCGTCGCGACCGACGAGCGCGGCGGTCAGGCCGGCGCGCTGCCAGAGCTGATGGTGCTCGGTCTCCGCCACGGCGGCGCCGAAGCGCCGCTGCAGCTGGGCCTTCAGCGAGGACAGCTCACGACGCTTGCCCTTGAGGCTGCCGTTCTCGGGGAAGTGCAGTTCGATCTCAAGGAGACACACGAACGCCATGATGCGATCCCGCGCGCACGCGGCCGGGCCGCGCGCTTGCCGCTAGGCAAGCGTCTGCTCCACCTGCTTCTTCTCGTACACCTCGATCACGTCCCCCTCCTTCACATCGGGGTAGTTCTCGAGCACGATGCCGCACTCCATGCCGGCGGTCACCTCGCGCACGTCGTCCTTGAAGCGGCGCAGCGACCCGATCCGTCCGTCGTAGACGACGGTGCCGTCGCGCACCAGCCTGCACTGCGCGCCGCGGCGGACGATGCCGTCGGTCACGTACGAGCCGGCGATCGTGCCGACGCGCGACGCCTTGAAGGTGGCGCGCACCTCCGCGGCGCCGACCTCCTCCTCGACCTCCACGGCCTCGAGCAGGCCCTCCATGGCGGCCCGCAGCTCCTCGACGATGTTGTAGATCACCGAGTAGGTGCGGATCTCCACGCCCTCCTGATCGGCGACCTGGGCGGCGTTGCCGACGGGACGGACGTTGAAGCCGATCACGACAGCGTCGGAGGCCGCGGCGAGCATCACGTCGGACTCGGAGATGCCGCCCACGCCGTCGCGGATGATGTTGACGGTCACCTGCTCGTGCGGCAAGCGGGCGATCTCGTCGGCGAGCGCCTCCAGCGAGCCCGCGACGTCGGCCTTGACGACCAGGTTGAGCTCCTTCTCGCCGCGCTCGGCGCGCGCGAGCACGTCCTCGAGGGAGACGCGGCGGGTGGCCTGGCGCGCGAGCGCAGCCTGCTTGACCCGGATGGCGCGCTCGTTGGCGACGCGACGCGCCTCGCGCTCGTTCTCGACGACGCGGAAGTGCTCACCGGCGGCGGGCACGCCGTCGAAGCCGAGGATCTCCACCGGCATGCCCGGGGTCGCCTCCTCCACGCGCTGGCCGCGGTAGTCGTTCATCGCGCGCACGCGGCCCATGTGCTCGCCGGCGACGATCGCGTCGCCGACCTGGAGGCGGCCGCGGTGCACGAGCAGCGTCACCACGGCCCCGCGGCCGGGGTCGAGCTTCGACTCGATCACGAAGCCGGACGCGTCGGTGTCCGGGTTGGCCTTGAGCTCCTGGATCTCGGCCAGGGTGACGAGCGTCTCGAGCAGGTCGTCGAGGTTCTCCCTGGTCTTCGCGGAAACGTCGACGAACTCGGTGTCGCCGCCCCAATCGGCGGGGGTCAGGCCCTGCTGGGCCAGCTCGCCGCGCACGCGGTTGGGGTCGGAGCCCTCCTTGTCGATCTTGTTGACCGCGACCATGACCGGCACGCCGGCCGCCTTGGCGTGGTCGATTGCCTCGACCGTCTGCGGCATCACGCCGTCGTCGGCCGCCACCACGATCACCGCGATGTCGGTGACCTTGGCGCCGCGGGCGCGCATGGCCGTGAAGGCCTCGTGGCCGGGCGTGTCGAGGAACGTGATCGTGTGGTCGTCGTGGTGGACCTGGTACGCGCCGATGTGCTGGGTGATGCCACCCGCCTCGCCGGCGGCCACCTCGGTCTCGCGGATCGCGTCCAGCAGCGAGGTTTTGCCGTGGTCGACGTGGCCCATGATCGTGATCACGGGCGGGCGGTCGATCAAGTCCTCGTCGCTGTCCTCGTAGTCCGGGTCGGCCTCGGCCTCCTCGGTCGCGCCGACCATGTCGACCCTCTTGCCGAGGGCTTCGGCGAGCACCTCGATGGCCTCGTCGGACAGCGTCTGGGTGAGCGTCGCCATCTCGCCCAGCTCCATCAGCTTCTTGATCACCTCGGGGGCGCCCAGTTGGAGCGACTCCGCGACTTCCTTGACCGTCGAGCCCGAGCGCACCTGGACCGCCGGGTCCTCCTGGTTCTCGGCCTCCAGCTTCGCCAGCGCCTCCGCCTCGAGATCGGGCTCGACCCACTGGGGCCGGCGCCGGCGGCCGCGACCGCGGCGCGGGGGCTGAGACTGCTGCGGCGGAGGGGTCCGGTCGCGCCGGGCGGCCTGGGAATCGATCACCACGCGCC
>JACCSF010000383.1 GCA_013813135.1 Thermoleophilaceae bacterium
CACCAGCAGCCGGCCGTTGAGCGCCGCAACCGTGGCGGGCAGCTCCGCGGCCGGATCCGCATGGGCGAGGCTGCCTCCCACGGTCCCGCGCGACCGGATCGGCAGGTGCGCGATGTGGCGGGCCGCCTGCGTCATCAGCGGCAGCCGCTCCCGGACGGCCGGCTCGGTCTCGAGCCGCCGCTGGCGCACCATGGAGCCGATCCGCAGGCGCCCGTCGGGCGTGCGCTCGATCGCGTCGAGTCCCTGTACCCGGTTGAGGTCCACGACCAGCTGCGGCTGGGCCATCCGCATGTTGAGCATCGGGATCAGGCTCTGTCCTCCCGCGAGCAGGGTGGTGGCCTCCGGCTCCTCGCGCAGCAGTTCGAGTGCCTCGGGGATCGAGCCCGGCGCGGCGTACTCGAAGGGCGGTGGTTTCATACGCTCGCCACGCCCGCCCGGGCGACCATCGCCACGATCGCGGCCGGCGTAACGGGGGTCTCGGTGATCCGCGCTCCGTACGGGGCGAGGGCGTCCTCGATGGCCGCGACGACGGCGGCCGGCGAGCCAATCGCCCCGGCCTCGCCCACGCCCTTCATGCCCCCTGGGATGTTCGGGGAGGGCGTGTGCTGGTGCTCCATCACCAGACGCGGGAGCTCGGCCGCCGTCGGGAGCACGTACTCCATGAAAGTCGCGAACAGCGGCTGCCCCTCCTCGTCGTAGGGCAGGGCCTCGAACAGCGCCGCCCCGATCCCCTGGGCCACGCCGCCCTGGATCTGGCCCTCCACGATCGCGGGGTTGACGATCGTGCCGCAGTCGTGCACGTAGAGGTAGTCGAGGAAGGAAACCTCGCCCGTCTCGACGTCGACCTCCACCACGGCCACGTTCGCCCCGTACGGCCAGGCGAACTGGGGCGGGTCGAAGGCCTCCACGGCCTCGATGCCGGGGTCCTCGCCGTCGGGCAGCTCGATGGCCCGGATGTACGCCGCGCGGCCGACATCGGCCATCGTCACGGACGCCGAGGGCGTGCCGCGCACGAAGATCCGTCCGTCCTCGGCTTCGAGGTCCGCCGGGTTCGCCTCGAGCATGTGCCCGGCGATTCGCAGCACCTTCTCGCGCGCCGAGCCGGCGGCCTTCATGACAGCGGCGCCGCCCACCGCGGCGCCGCGGCTCGCACCGGTGCCGTAGCCCGTGTACGGGACCTGGCTCGAGTCGCCGTGCACGACGTTGATCTGGTCCGGGTGGACACCGAGGTTGTCCGCACACACCTGCGCGAGCGCGGTGGTCAGCCCCTGACCCATCTCGCACAGGCCCGTGTAGAGCGTGACCTCGCCGCCGGGCTCCACGCGCACTCGGGCGATGTCGTACCCGCCCTGCTGCACGCCGCCCTCGTTGATCATGCGCGACGGCCCGAGTGCGGAGTTCTCGGTGTAGAAGGAGATGCCGATGCCGACGTGCCGGCCCTGCTCGCGCAGCTCGGCCTGGCGCTCGTACCAGCGGCGCTCAGCCACCAGCTCCATGGCGCGGTCGAGGCAGGCGCGGTAGTCGCCACTGTCGAGCGTGTGGTGGAGGCTCTTGCGCGGCAGGCGCTCCGGCGGGATGAAGTTGCGCCGGCGCAGCTCCACGCGCTCGATCCCGAGCTCTTCGGCGAGCCGGTCCACCGTGCGCTCGACGACGAAGTTGGCCTGCGGCTGACCCCAGCCGCGGTACGAGCCGAGCGGCGTCTTGTTGGTCACCACCGCGCGGGCGCGCACGCGCGCGCTCGGGATCTCGTAGACGCTGGTGAGCATCACGGCGGTCAGCCACAGCGGGCCGTAGCCCACGGTGTGCATGGCCGCGCCCATGTCGCCGATCAGGTCGCCCTTGACCCCGATGATCGTCCCGTCGTCGCGTGCGGCCATGCTGATCCGCACGCGCTGCTCGCGCGCGTGGACCGTCGCCAGGAAGGACTCGAGGCGGTCCTCCACCCAGCGGACCGGCCGGCCGGTCGCGCGAGCCGCGAGCGCCACCGCGGTCTCCTCGGGATAGAAGTGGAACTTCGCGCCGAAGCCCCCGCCGATGCGCGGGACGAGCACGCGAATGCGGTGCTCCGGCAGGCCCAGCACAGCGGAGAGCAGGTCGCGAACGATGTGCACGATCTGCGATGAGGTCCAGATCGTCAGCTCGTCGACGTTCTGATCCCACTCCGCGAGCACCCCGCGGCCCTCGAGCGAGCACGCGAACTGACGTTGGATGCGGTAGCTCTCGGTCACGACGACGTCGGCCTCGTCGAAGGCCTGGTCGACATTGCCCATCTCGGTCTCGAATGTGCCGCACACGTTGTCCGGCCAGTCGCGGTCCGGCCACACGAGCGGGGCGCCATCGGCCACCGCCAGCTCGGCATCCCCGACCGAGGGCAGCGGCTCCCAGTCGACGACGATCTCGTCACGCGCGTCCTCCGCGACGTACGGCGACTCGGCCACGATCACCGCCACGGGCTCGCCGGCATAGCGCACGCGCTCGCGCGCGAGCGCGTAATACGGGGTCTCCCGCTCGCCGAAGAGGTGCGTGTTGGGCTGAGCGCCGAGGTCCTCCGGAAGGTCGGCCCCGGTCAGGACGGCGTGCACGCCGGGCATCGCCGTCGCCGCGCTGGAGTCGATCGACTCAATGCGCGCGTGCGGATAGGGGCTGCGCAGGAAGGCGGCGTGCAGCATTCCCGGCCTCTGAAGGTCGCCTATGAAGCGGCCTCGGCCGGTCAGCAGCTCTGCATCCTCCCGCCGCGGCATGCGACGGCCCACCCATGGCGTCAACTGGTCGGACCTCCTACGTCACAGTTTCCAGTCCTACCTGAAACGCTTGCGCGCGTCAATGGCCGTCGGTGCGTGCGACGTGCTCGGCCTGCTCCTGGTCGAACGTGAACATCGCCTCGGTCACCCCGTCGACGATCCCGGCATAGCGCTCGAATGGCTTGGTCTCGTCGAGGCGCAGACCCGGGAGCCGCCGCAGCCCCTCTTGGAGCAGGACGCGGATCTCGAGCCTGGCGAGCTCCGCACCGAGGCAGTAGTGCTTCCCGTGCCCCAGGCCGACGTGCCGGTTCGGCCAGCGGCCGGGTCGAACACGCCGGGGTCCGACTGCTCGACGCCCCCGGAGGAGCTCCACCGGGAGCTCGCGGATGAGCGGCTCCATCGCCCGCACCGCTCTGGTGCAAGACCAGGACTCGACGACGCCGCGCAGGGCGTCGTGGCGCCCGGGCTCTCCCTGCACCGTGAAGGGCTCGACCACCCACATGAAGTCGAGCGTCATTTGGTGGACGTCCGGGGGCAGCCAGTCCGACGGGTCGCGCGAGAAGGCCGCGTCCTCGTTCATCATCACCCTCATGACGTCCGGGTAGCTGAAGGCGTGGTACTCCCCCTGCTGGTCACGGAACGGCGGGGTGCGCGGATCCCGGAACCGCTCGTCCCGCGGAAGGTCGGAAGGCTTGGTCGCGACGGATATCGCCAAACGAGCGGCCAGGTCAACGCCAGGACGGGGCGCGGCGGGTCTAGTCCGACATGACCTCCACGGGACCGCGGGTCCCGCGCTGCTTCGCGGTGTCGCCGAAGCCCGGCCGGGGCTCGTGCACGGGTGCCAGCGGCGAGCAGTGGAAGTGCCAGATCTTCCAGATCGGATTGCCGCCGCCGTCGTCGCGTCGGAAGACCGACGTCTCGCGAAAGCGGAAGCGCACCACGTCGCCGCGCCGCTCGTAGTGGGGGGCGGCGGCGTCCATCACCGCCGAGCCCGAGCCCTCGCTCGAGGCGATCACCACTGGCAGGATGCCCTCTGCCGTGACGTAGCCCATGTCGCCCTCGACCGTGACCCGGACGTCCCAAAGCTCCACCGGCTCCGTCGGGACCATGTGCTCCTTGTAGTACCGGAAGAGGTGCTCCTTCTCCTCCAAGCTGAAGTATGGGTGGCTGTTCAGGTTCCACATCAGATAGTCCGGCGCGAAGCACTCCCGCATCCGCTCCACGTCGAGTCCGCGGTTTGCCGCCCACCACTGGCGGTGGACCCGCCGAATCTCGCGGACGTCGTCTTCCGGATCGGTCATGTCCCCTCCACTCCTCCCCAGCGTTTGCGCAGCTCGCCGAGCACCACTGGGTCGATGCGGTCCACGCCCTCAACCCGGTCCTCGAGGTTCTCGACGCCTGCCCAGGTGTCCAGGTCCGCCGCGAGCTTGCCGCCGACGTAGCCGAGCCGGTCAAGACGCTCGCGCAGCTCGGCCGCGAGCTCGTCGTCGACGGGCAGCCACTGTTCCCGCGAAGTCGAGCCGAAGTAGAGCTGGTGCAGCCCATAGAGGCGTTCGAGCTCCGAGATCGGCTGGCGGTGGTCGTCCACGCGCAGGTCGACGAGCACGTCGGCCCCGAGGTAGCCGCCGCCCTGCCTGACCACCCGGACGGCGGCCGCCTGCTGGCCGCGGCGATCGCCGCCGGCGGCCTGGGCCGCCTCCAACCCGGCGATCAGGCGCTCAACGAGCGGCTCGGAGGCCGTCGCCTCGAAAGTCTCGGCCAGGGCGGCGAGGGTGTCCCCCGAAACCAGCATGTTTCCCTGCGACGTGTAGGACGGGCCGTGGCGCTCCCCCGCCCACTCAAGGCAGGCGGCGCCGGTATATGAGGCTGTTCGGCCCTCGCGGTCCACCACCCCCACCTGTCGCTGCTCGCGTCCGTCGTCCTCGGCGACCAGCCGATCGAGCGTCTCCGACGCGGACGCCCCCTCCGCGAGCAGGCGCAGACCCTGGTCACCGTACGAGGCCTTGATCCACGACTGGGTCGCGATCGCGCCCACCTCGGGCTCGGCCCAGGTGGAGAGGGCGCCGATGGCGAGGAATTTCGAGGCCGCCGCCACGCCCCACTCGCGCCGTGCGAGGTCGCAGGCGACGATCGAGTAGGTCGTGGGATGTAGGAGCCGCTCGGCCAGTTCGGGCAGGTTAGATCCCCAGCGGCGCCGGCGGCAGGCGACAGCGGCGCGATCGTCACTACGGGTCATGTGCGTGGCAGTACCGCGGCCGCCGAGTGTGGGAGACCCTCAGCGGCGCTCGTTGCGGAACAGCCCGCGCCACTCGTGCGCGAGCAGGAGCGCCGCGAGCACCACGACCACCACCGTCAGCTCGATCGTCTCGGACGGCTCGAAGGCGCCGAGAGCGGCAAGGAAGATGTAGAGCACCACCACTGACGCGCACGCGACCCACCGGACGTGCGCCGGCGCGTCCGATCCGGCGTGCTGGTGGCGGCGAGGCAGGTGTGGAGTGGTCATCGTGCCTCCCAAGCGAGGATTGCCACGAGCCTAGCGCCGGTGGCAGCGGAACGCGCTCTCAGTCACGCACTATCAAGAAGACGCCGGCTGCGAGCAGAGCCACGCCGATCACCCGCTCGGGCGACAGGCCGCGCTCGTCGAGCCCGAGCACGCCCAACTTGTCGAGCACGATCGAGAGCGTCAGCTGGCCGGCGATGGTGGCGGCCGTTACGCCGCCGGCGCCGAGGTGCTTCACGGTGATGAGGGTGGTGGCGACGATCGCTACCCCCATCAGGCCGCCGAGGTAGTAATACCAGCGCACAGGCTCTTCGCTGTCGCTGCCGGAGAAGCCGCCGGCCACCAGGAACGTCAGCGCCAGCAGGGCGACCAGGCCGACGGCGAAGTTGACCGTGGCCGCGCCAAGCGACCCCGTGGTGCGCGCCAGTAAGGCGTTGATCGGCGCCTGCATTGCGACCAGGCCGCCGACCACGACCGTCGCGACGATTGCCGCCTCCTTGCTCATTTGGCCTCGAGCCAGTTCTCGCCCACCCCCAAGTCCACCTCCAGCGGCGGATCCATCTCGAAGGCCTCCGCCATCTCGCGCCGCACGATCTCCGAGGCCCGCCCGACCTCGTCCTCGGGCCCCTCGAAGAGCAGCTCGTCGTGGATCTGGAGCACGAGCCGAGTGGTCAGCCCGGCGGTCCGCAGCTCGTCGCGCGCCCGCACCATCGCCACCTTGATGATGTCCGCGGCTGTCCCCTGGATGACCATGTTCACCGCCAGGCGCTCGCCCAGGCTGCGCGTCTGGAACTGCCGCGAGCGCAGCTCGGGCACGCGCCTGATGCGCCCGAACAGGGTGGCCACGTGGCCCTCCTCGCGGGCACGCTCGATGGTGCCGTCGATGAACTCCTTGACCTTCGGGAAGCGCTCGAGGTAGGCGTCGATGAACTGCTGCGCCTCCTCCTTCTCGATCTGGAGGCGGTCGGCCAGCCCGAACGCGGACAGCCCGTAGACGATGCCGTAGTTGACCATCTTGGCCTTCGAGCGCGTGCCCGGGTCGGTGTTCCCGCCGAGGATCGCCTCCGCCGTCGCGGTGTGCACGTCCTCGCCGCGCCGGAAAATGTCCTTGAGCACCGGCTCGTCCGCGATGTGGGCGAGCAGCCGCAGCTCCACCTGGGAGTAGTCCGCCGAAATCAGCCGATCGCCGGGCTCGGCCACGAAGCAGGCACGGATCTCGCGCCCCTGCTCGGTCCGGATCGGGATGTTCTGCAGGTTCGGGTTGATGCTCGACAGGCGCCCCGTGGTGGCCGCCGTCTGGTTGAAGGTCGTGTGCAGCCGGCCATCGGCCCCGATCAGCTCGGGGAAGGCGTCCAGGTAGGTGGACTTGAGCTTCGTCACCTCGCGCCACTCCTCGATCGCCGGGACGATCTCGTGCTCGTCGCGGATCGCCTGCAGGACGCGGGCATCGGTGGAGAAGCCGGTCTTGCCGCGGCGCTTGCGCGAGAGGCCAAGCTTCTCGAACAGAATCGGTGCGAGCTGCTGCGGCGAGCCGATCGTGAACTCCTCGCCGGCCAGCTCCCAGACGCGCCGCTCGAGCTGGACCGCACGCTCGTTGAAGCGCCGGCTGATCGAACGCAGGCGCTCGACATCGAGCTTGACGCCCGCCCTCTCCATCTCCACCAGCACGTCGACCAGTGGCAGCTCGATCTCGTGGAAGAGGCTGGTGAGGCCGTCTTCGGCGAGCCGGTCGCGCTGACGCTCGGCCAGCATTCGCGTGAGCACGGCGCGCTCGGCCACGCCATCGGCTCCCTCGATGCGCGCGCCGAGCCCGGCCTCGGTGGCCAGCTCGTCGAGCGGGTAGCCGCGCCGGGCTGGGTCGATCAGGTAGGCCGCGACCATCGTGTCGTGGGCGAGCGGCGGCGCGTCGGAGGGGGCGTCCGCCATCGCGATCGTCTTCCAGTCGTGCGCCACCACCGGGTGATCGCCGCGTGCCATCGCGAAGGCCGCCAGCGTCTCGGCCTCGGCGACCAGCACCTCGTCGCCCGCCCAGGCCGCCACCGTGAGCGGGCCGCGCGGTCCTCCGTCGAAGTCGAACGAGGCCTGCGCCGGCCCGCCGCCCGCAGGCGCCGGCGCCTCGGCTGCGGCGACGGGGACCTCCTGCTCGACCGCCTCGGCGGCGGCATCCTCCTCGGCGGCGAGCTCCTCCTCGAGCTCATCCGCGGGGGCCGGCGCCACGGCCTCGTCAGGGTCCTCACCGGGCCGCAGGGCCGCAATCGCGACCAGCTCCCCGTCGAGGGAGCCGATCTCGGCGAGCGGCACCTTGCGCGCGGCAACCTCGACCACCTCGTCCACGCGCTCGGCGGGGGCGGCGTCGTCCTCCCCGAGCGCCTCCTCGAGGCGCTCCAGCGGCGCGCGCAGCTCGAACTCGCGGAAGGTCTCGCGCAGGCGCGAGCGATCCGGCTCGCGGGCGATCACCTGGGCGAAGTCGACCTCCACGTCGACGTCCCGCACTGCCGTCGCGAGCTGCTTGGAGATGCGGGCGTTTTCGGCGTGCTCGGTGAGATTCTGCTTGCGCTTGGCCCCGGAGACCGACTCGATGTTGGACAGGACGCCCTCGAGGTCGCCCCACTCCTGCAGCAGCTGAGAAGCGGTCTTGTCTCCGATCCCCGGGACGCCGGGGATGTTGTCGGAGGTGTCGCCCTTGAGCCCGACGAAGTCGGGGATCAGCTCGGGCGGGATCCCGTAGCGGTCGAGCACGGCCTCGCGGTCGTAGATCTTCGTATCGGTGATGCCGCGGCCGGTGGCCATGATGCGCACGCCCGGCTCGATCAGCTGGAACAGGTCGCGGTCGCCGGTCACCACCATCACGTCGATGCCCTCCCCGCGCGCCTGGCCGGCCAGCGTGGCGATCACGTCGTCCGCCTCGTAGCCCGCCACCTTCACGTTCTCGTAGCCGAAGCTGTCGACCAGCGGATGCATGTACGGCCACTGCTCCGAGAGCAGGCCGGGCCGCTCGTCGCGGTGGCCCTTGTACTCCCCGTAGATCTGCTCGCGGCCCGACATGCCCGCGTCCCACACCACCAGCGTGGGCTTGACGCCGTACTCGGAGATGATCTTGACCAGCATCGAGGCGAAGCCGAAGATCGCGTTGGTGGGCTGCCCCTTGGAGGTGGCGATCGACTCGGGCAGGGCGAAGAACGCGCGGTAGACGAGGCTGTTCCCGTCGATCAGGAACAGCTCACGGGGCGAATCGGCGGCCACGGGCCTAACGGTATCGACGCCGTATGATCGCTTGCCCGGCCATGGCCACGCCCTCCGCACAGTTCTCGCTGACCCTGCGAGTCGAGCTGCCGCAGAAACCGAGCGGCGTACTCGGCCGGGTCACCGCCGCCATCGCGCGTGCGGGCGGGGCGATCGTGGCGGTCGACACCGTCGAGGCCAAGGGCGACCACACGCTGCGCGAGATCACGGTCGAGTGCTCCAGCGTCGAGCACCGCGGCGAGGTGATCTCGGCGGTCCAGTCCGTGCGGCTCGCTCGCGTGGTCGAGATCACCGACCGCACGTTCGAGGTGCACCGGCGCGGCAAGATCCACGCCGGGCTCAACATGCCGCTCAAGTCGCGCGACGACCTCTCGATGGCCTATACCCCGGGCGTCGCGCGCGTGTGCACCGCGATCGCGGAGAACCGCCAGAAGGCGTTCAAGTACACGATCAAGGCGAACACGGTCGCCGTCGTGTCCGACGGCACCGCCGTGCTCGGCCTGGGCGACATCGGCCCCGAGGCCGCGATGCCGGTGATGGAGGGCAAGGCGATGCTCTTCAAGGAGTTCGCCGACGTCGACGCCTTCCCGATCTGCCTGAACACGAAGGACACCGACGAGATCGTGGAGACGGTGATCCGCATCTCGCCCACGTTCGGCGGCATCAACCTCGAGGACATCTCGTCGCCGCGCTGCTTCGAGATCGAGCAGCGCCTCCAGCAGGCGCTCGACATCCCGGTCTTCCACGACGACCAGCACGGCACGGCCATCGTCACGCTCGCCGCGCTGATCAACGCCTGCCGCCTGACCAGCCGCCGCATGGAGGACCTCCAGGTGCTGATGGTCGGCGCCGGCGCGGCCGGCGTGGCGGTCGCGAAGATCCTGATGGACGCGGGTGTCACCTCGATCGTCGCCTGCGACCGCTTCGGCGCGATCCACACGGGTCGCGACGACTACGCGGCCGGCTCGATGAACGAGCCCAAGAGCTGGCTGGCGGAGAACACCAACGCCGGCCGCCGCGACGGCACCCCGCGCGAGGTGATCGAGGGCACCGACCTGTTCGTCGGGCTGTCGGGCCCGGGCATCATCACGGCCTCCGACCTCGAGAAGATGAACCCGGACCCGTTCGTGTTCGCCATGGCCAATCCGAACCCCGAGGTGCGCCCCGAGGAGGCCGCTCCATTCGTGCGGGTGATGGCCACGGGCCGCTCCGACTACCCGAACCAGATCAACAACGTGCTCGCCTTCCCCGGCGTGTTCCGGGGCGCCCTCGACGCCCGCGCGACGGCCATCACCGAGGAGATGAAGCTCGCGGCCGCACGCGGGATCGCAAGCACGGTGCACGACGACGAGCTGGACGAGGACTACATCATCCCGAGCGTGTTCAACCGCGAGGTGGGCCGCGCGGTCGCCAGCGCCGTACGAGAGGTGGCGGAGCGCTCGAGCGACACCACCGGCGAGGTGGAACAGCCGACCGTGGAGCGCGCCGCGGTCAGCTGACCCATGCGCGTAACAGTCACCGGAGCCACAGGAACCATCGGACGAGCGCTCGTCGGCCGCCTGCGCGAGCGGGGCGACGAGGTGACCGCGCTGTCGCGCCACGCCGCGCGGGCATCCACGAGCCTGGGCGTCCCGGCGTGCGAGTGGAACGACCCCAAGGCCGACCAGCCGCCGGCTGAGGCGCTGCGCGGGCACGACGCGGTCGTGCACCTGCTCGGCGAGACGATCGCCCAGCGCTGGAACGACGAGGTCAAGCGCGAGCTGCGCGACTCCCGCGTGCTCACCACGCGCAACCTGGTCGCCACCCTGCGCGCGCTACCCGACGCGGAGCGGCCGCGCGTACTGGTGTCGCAGTCGGCCACCGGCCTCTACGGACCGCGGGGCGACGAGCGGCTCGACGAGAGCGTCCCGGCGGGCGACGACTTCCTGGCCGGCCTCGTGACCGAATGGGAGGCCGAAGCCCGCGCGGCCGACGAGCTGGGCGTGCGCGTGGTCGTGACGCGCACCGGCGTGGTGCTCTCCGAGTCAGGCGGCGCGCTGGAGAAGAT
>JACCSF010000417.1 GCA_013813135.1 Thermoleophilaceae bacterium
TGAGCGCCTCGGATTCGTCTACTTCAACACCCCGGCGTTCTTGGACCAGCTGAGCAAGGCCGGGACGGGCGCGGCGCCCGTTCGCCGGTCTCTTCAAGGACCCGGTGCTCGCGACGCTGAATGCCAACCAGCAGGGTGTGCGACTGGAGGCCACGCTGCCGAAGTCGATCAGCTCGGCTGGCGCGCAAGGCGTCCGATCCCGGCGAGCGCGTCGTTCCGCTCGAGGTGGGCGGCGGCGGCGAGGGGTTCACGCTGCACACGCCCGGCGTGCCCGAGCCGATCCACCTGTTCCAGAGCGACGGCAAGGTCGTGCTCGCCTACGGCGACGCCGCGGCCGCGGACGCCCTGGCGCCTGCCGAGACGCTGGGCGACTCGCAGGACTACAGGGACGCCGAGGAGGCACTGGGCGGGGACTACGACCTGTCCTTCTACCTCGCCTTCGAGCCGCTGGGCGCCCTGGTGGCGGGCGCCAACAAGGACGGGGACAAGCTGCGTTCCGCCTTCGGGATTACCGTGAAGTAAGGCGGCCTCCGCGCCGGGCGCAGCGGCAGGGGGCCTCCTAGTCCGGGAGGATGACCCAGCTGTGCGTGCCGCCGGGAGCCAGGATGGTCGCCCCGCCGCGCGTCAGCAGGACCTCGCGGGGCGCCGGGGCACCGCCTGCACAGGACCGTCCGCGCCGCGCCACGGCGCCGGGCGGGAAGGGCAGCGTCAGCCGCACCAGCGCGCGGCCGTCGCTCGCTACCGAGACCTGCATGCAGCGCCCACCGCGCAGCCGCGCGCGGCGCCCGTCGATGTGGGCGCGCCGCACGTTTTCCAGTCGCAGGGAGAGCGCGTTGAGCTTCGGCGACCGCGGAATACGCTTCCACTCCGTGCCCGAGACGGACTCGGGCTTAGGGAGCCCACCGGCCGCCGAGGTCACGCGCTTCGTCACCGGATCGAATGCGCGCCCGAACGCGAAGCTGCGGGCGCTGATCTCGCCGCGGGCCGGGTCGATGTCCGGGTCGCCGCGCTCGTCACGCACGCGCAGGTGCGAGACCCAGTAGGCGTGGTCGTGCACCAGGCCGAGGCGCGGGCGGTCGGCGTCGGGCATGAAGGCGTAGTCCACGCGGTTCGGGTCGGGCTGCACCACTGAGCCGGCCATGAACGAGCGTGCCCCGTTCCACACGTCACCGGCGGCCAGGTCGAAGTGACCGCCCGGGTAGGTCCACAGCTGGCTGCGCAGCCCCAGCGCGTCGAAGCGCGCCTGCTGGGCGCGCGGCCCGGCGATCGGGACCAGCGTGTCGGTGCGGCCGACCCAGTTGAGGAACGGCACCCAGCGAGCGTTCTCGATCAGCAGGTTGCTGTTGGTGGACTGCCCGCTCGAGGCCGGGCCGGGCGGGATCCAGACGCCGCGGGCCGGTGGACCCACGGTGGTGAACGCGGTCCCGAACAGGTCGGGCCACTGCAGCCCAAGCTTGTACGTGCCGTGGCCCCCCATCGAGTAGCCGCTGAGCGCGACCCGGGTGGGGTCCAGCCGGAACTGCCGGGCCAGGTCCGCCCACACCTCGAAGAAGTCGACCTCGGCCTCGTCCGCATACCAGCCGTCCGGCCCACGGCCGAGCGTCGTGACGTAGAACCGTCCCTGCTCGTCGCCGAGCTGACGCTGCTGGGTGGGGGAGAAGACGGCGTATTGCGTGTACGTGCCCGACAGCGAGTGAAGGGCGAACGTGATGCCCGCGCGATGGGTGCGGCCATAGGTCTTCGGTACGAAGACGAGGTACGGCTGGAGCCGGCCGCCGAACTGGGGGAAGTCGGGGCGGACGCCCTCGTGCGGGCTCAGCCGCGAGGAGTAGATGCGCGCCTGCTTGAGGCCGGGCGCGTGGATCCACCGGCTCGCGCCCCCGGCGAGGCGCGCGAAGTCCACATCGGCGGAAAAGGCACCGGTCGTGCCGGCGCCCAGCGCCGCCGACTGCGACGCCTCGAACCAAGTCCCGCTGCCGCGCGGCTGGGGCTCGTCGAAGCGGAAGGCGAGATTGAAGATGCCGGGCGCGCCGCGTGCCGGGTTCGACGACCCCGGCTCGTCGGCCGTCGGCGGCCCGGGGCGACCGGCCTTGAAGGCGCCGCCCGACCAGAGCCCGGCGCCGGCGACGTAGCGCCAGGCCGCCCGCCCCGGGTCCATCATCGCTCGCGGGACGCGGATCGTCATCTGGTTCCTGCGCGCGTCCATCGTCACCGAGCCCGCCGGCAGTGCCGTGGTGGCTCCATTCGGCAGCTCGCTGATCTCTCCGCCCGTGCCCCACGCCGTGATGAAGCGATCCAGGCCGGGCGAGCTGATGCCGGCGCCGCGCGGCCAGGGCACCTGATCGCCGCCGCTGCGGTCCGTGTCGATGCCGATGCCGACCCCGGTGGCGTCCTCGGCGAGCACCGTCCCGAGCGTGACGCGGTAGACGATCGCGTCGGCGGTGGGCCTGATGCGCAGCTCCACGAGGTCCGCAGCGTTGTTGGCGTACCGCGCGGCGGTCGGGTAGCGCAGGTCGCCGCTCGCGGGGGAGAACCCGGCGACGCCGGGCGGCGACGAGCTCACGCCGGTTTCCGCGCCGTGGTCGTCGAACAGGTAGTCCTGGTAGAGGTACTCGCCGCGCCGGTAGGCGTCGGTGCCCGACACCAGCAGCGGCCGCGCTCGGAAGGGGGCCCGCACCTCGAGCTGTGGCGCCACCGGCGCCTTCGCGTACAGGAGCGGCGGACCGGGCAGCTTGCCCGAGCGCACGCTGGGCAGCGAGCCGGCCGCGGCCGAGGGCGCGGCAGCGAGCAGCGCGCCCGCGGCGGCTGCGAGGAGCCAGCGGAGCATGCGCCGACCCTACCTACAGCGGGATGTTTCCGTGCTTGCGTTTCGGCGTGTCGACGCGCTTGGTCTGCAGCGTCTCGAGCGCGCGGATCAGCTTCGGGCGCGTCTCGTGGGGCACGATCACGTCGTCGATGTAGCCGCGCTCGGCCGCCGAGTAGGGGTTCGCGAAGCGCGCCTTGTAGTCACCGATCAGCTTCTCGCGGCGCTCGTCGGGCGTGGGCGAGGCCTGGATGTCGCGGCGGTGGATGATGTTCACCGCGCCCTCCGGGCCCATCACCGCCACCTCGGCGGTCGGCCAGGCGAATACGAAGTCGGCCAGCATGTGCTTCGAGTTCATGACGTCGTAGGCGCCGCCGTAGGCCTTGCGCGTGATGACGGTCAGCTTCGGGACGGTCGCCTCGGTGAACGCGTAGAGCAGCTTCGCCCCGTGGCGGATGATCCCGCCCCACTCCTGCGAGGTGCCCGGCAGGAAGCCCGGCACGTCCATGAGCGTCAGCAGCGGGACGTTGAAGGCGTCGCAGAAGCGCACGAAGCGGGCGGTCTTCTCCGAGGCGTTGATGTCCAGCACCCCGGCGAGCTGCGAGGGCTGGTTGCCCACCACCCCGATCGGCCGGCCGTTGAGCCGCGAGAAGCCGATGATCATGTTGCGCGCGAAGTGCTCCTGCACCTCGAAGAACTCACCGTTGTCGACAAGCAGGTTCACCACGTCGCGCATGTCGTACGGCTTGTTCGGGCTGTCGGGAACGATCCGGTCGAGCTCTGAGTCCTGGCGCTCGGGATCGTCGCCGGTGTCCATGCGCGGCGGCAGCTCGAGGTTGTTCTGCGGCAGGAACGACATCAGGTAGCGCGCGTCCTCGAGGCAGCTCTCCTCGTCGTCGGCCGCGAAGTGCGCGACACCCGACTTGGTGTTGTGCGTCATCGCCCCGCCCAGCTCCTCGAACTCGACCTCCTCGCCCGTGACCGTCCGGATCACGTCGGGGCCGGTGATGAACATGTGCGAGGTCTCCTTGACCATGAAGATGAAGTCGGTCATGGCCGGGGAGTAGACCGCGCCGCCCGCGCAGGGCCCCATGATCAGCGAGATCTGCGGAATCACGCCCGAGCACTGGACGTTGCGCACGAAAACGTCACCGTAGGCGCCCAGCGAGACGACGCCTTCCTGGATACGCGCCCCACCGGAGTCGTTGATGCCGATCACCGGGCAGCCGACCTTCGCCGCCAAGTCCATCACCTTGACGATCTTCTCGCCCATGACCTCGCCGAGCGAGCCGCCGAACACCGTGAAGTCCTGGGAGAAGACGCAGACGGGGCGCCCGTCGATCGTGCCGTGGCCGGTGACCACGGCGTCGCCCCAGGGCCGGTTGCGGAGCATGTCGAAGTCGGCGGTGCGGTGCCGGACGAAGGTGTCCAGCTCCTCGAACGAGCCCGGATCGAGCAGCCTCTCGATGCGTTCGCGGGCGGTCAGCTTGCCCTTGGCGTGCTGCTTCTCCTCGGCCTCAGGGTTGGTGTGAACCGCCTGCTGGCGCAGCTCCTCGAGCTGCTCGAGCTTCTCCTCGTAGGTCTCCGGCGACTTCTGCCTCATGCGCGAAGCAGGTTATCCATCCCGATCCACGCCCTCGTAGTAAGGGAGGCTGCCGCCCACTCGCGAACGCACTATCCCGTAGAGCCGGCGCACCACGCCCGGGTGCCGGTGGGCGACGTTCGTGCCCTCGCTGGGGTCGCGATGCTTGTCGAAGAGGTGGAAACGAGTGGGCTTGTTGCGCGCCCACATGGCCCAGCGCCGGGTGCGGATGAAGAACGAGTTCCCGTAGCCGCCGAAGGCGTAGTCGCGCTTGGGCAGTTGCCTGCCCTCGAACAGGGGGGACATGTCCACGCCGTTCATCGACGTCGGCGCCTTGACGCCCATCATCGCGAGGAGCGTCGGTGCCAGGTCGTGGGTGGAGGCGTACCAGTTGCTCGACCTGCCCGCATTGCGCCGGCTCGGGTCCACCACGACGAGCGGGATCCGGGTGAGGGCGGGGTGCAGGGCCGTCGAGATCTTGCCGGTCCAGCCGTGCTCGCCCAGCAGGATGCCGTGGTCGGACACGAGGGCTACGACGGTCTCGTTCTCCAGGTTCAGGGCGTGAAGGCGGTCGAACAGAACGCCGAGCCAGCGGTCGGTCATCGTGACCTCGGCCGCGTATAGCTCGCGCAGCCGGCGCACGACCGGGCCGCGCTCGCTGGGCTGCAGCCAGTTGCTGACCTTCCCGTACAGCGGCATCGCCGGCTCGCTGCCGCGCCACTTGCCGTAGAGGTCGGCATAGGGCGCCGGCGGGGTCCAGGGCTCGTGCGGCTCGTAGGTGTCCACGACCAGTGCGAACGGCCCGTGCGAGGCGCCCACCTCGAGCGCGCGGACGGCGTCGGTCATCACCTTGGCGGCGAACGAGCGGCGCTCGTCTTGCCAGTAGCGGCTGTTGGCCAGGTACTTGCCGACGCGCTCGCGCTTCTCCGGAGCGATCGCCGGATGCAGCCAGTGCCGAAGCACGTGGTCCGGCACGCTCGAGGTCGGTTGGCTGCCGCCGATCTGACCGCCGCTGCGGACGAAGCGGTTGACGCTGTGGCGCAGCGGACCGTATGGCCTGGAAAAGCCGAGGAACGGGTTGTCGGTCACATACGCGGTCCAGTAGCCGGCACGGCGGAGCACCGCGGGCAGCGAGTCGTGCACATCGCGCAGCGGCGCCCAGCCCGGCGAGTAGAGCAGGCCCGGGTAGTCGTGCCAGTTGCGGAAGGGGAAGGTGCGCCGGCCGCCGAGGATCGAGTTGCGCGCGGGGACGGTGGGCATGGCCTCCGGGTAGGCGCTGGTGAAGCGCAGGCCCTGGCGCAGCAACTCGTCCATGTTGGGGGTGCCGATGGCCCGCTCGTAGACCGCGTCCTGGCGCAGCGTGTCGACGATCACCAGGATCAGGTTGGGGCCGTCCGGACGCCGGGCGAACGCCGGAAGATCTCCCAGCACGGTGCCGGTTGCCGCGGCCGCGGAGGCCTGGAGGAAGCGGCGACGTGTGGTTGCCCCCCTCACCTATCTAGTGGAGCACGGCTCGGTGGCGTTGGCGACCTAGCCGCGCGAGAAGGGCCGATGGTGGGCCGAGCCAAGCGCCTCGAGGGCGCCCTCGAGCGCGGCCTGCGCGCCGTCGCGGTTGAGCGGGGCGTCGTCGTCCTGGGC
>JACCSF010000418.1 GCA_013813135.1 Thermoleophilaceae bacterium
GCGCTGGAGCCCGCCCCCAGCACCGGCGGTTTGCCGACCACGCAGCCGTCGCCGAGCCGCACCCCGGTGCCGAGCACCGTGCCCGGATAGACGACGACGTGCGCACCGACGATCGCATCGGCGGGCAGCGCCGCGCCGGCGCCTTCAGACCCTGGCGGCACGCGAGCTCTCCCGCAGCGACTGCTGCAGCGCCTCGAGCACCCGCACCACGCGCAGGCCGGCCTCCCCGCCCGAGCGCGGCTCGGAGCCGTCGCGCACGCGCTCCACGAAGTGCGCGCACTCGACGCGCAGCGGCTCGTCCTTGGGCACCCGCGGTGAGAAGGTGTCCCCGGAGCGGGCGATGTACTCGCCGTAGGAGGACCAGTCCTCGTCGAAGCCCTTGTCGTACACGGTGAGCTTGCGCTCGAGCTCCATGTCGTCGAACGTCGCCATCTTCTTCGAGCCGACGACGGTGAAGCGCCGCTCCTTGTGGGGATCGAGCCAGGACAGGTGCATGTGGGCAGCCAGGCCGGAAGGGAAGCGCAGGAAGCAGAAGACCACGTCCTCGATCCCCTCCTGCATGTAGCTCTCGCCCACCGCGCGGCACTCGTAGGGCTCCTCGCCGGCCAGGCGCAGGATCACCGAGACGTCGTGCGCGCCGAGCGACCAGAGCGCGTTTTCGTCGGGGCGCAGCACGCCGAGGTTGAGGCGGTTGGAGTAGACGTAGCGCATGTCGCCCAGCTGGCCGGCGTCCACCAGCTGCTTGAGCGCCTCTACGCCGGGGTGGTACTCCAGAAGGTGCCCGACCATCAGCACCCGGTCGCGCGCGCGGGCGGCGGACACGACCTGCTCGGCCTCCTCGACGGACTGCGCGAGCGGCTTCTCGACGAAGCAGTGCTTGCCGCCCTCGAGCACCCGCAGCGCGAGCGGGGCGTGAGTCGGGACCGGCGTGGCCAGGACGACCGCGTCCAGCGTCTCGTCGGCCAGCAGCTCGTCCAGCGACGTCGAGGTGCGCGCGCCGGGAAACGCCCCGGCGTGGCGGGCCAGGCGCTCCTCGGACTCGTCGCAGAGCCAGGCGAGCTCGACGTCGGGGAGCCGGTCGAAGTTGCGCGCGAGGTTGGGTCCCCAATAGCCGAGTCCGAGGACTCCCACTCGGACGGCCGTCACAACCTGACCAGGTTCTGAGCCTCGATCCCGCGCGTGACGCCGCGGAAGTCGACCACCAACGGCGCCTCCGACACCAGCCGCTCCACGTCCAGCCCGGGGTGAGCCGTCACGATGGCGACGCAGTCGGTGTCCTCCGGCCACTCGCTGCGCAGGCCGAGGTCCGTCAGCTCCGGGACGAAGTCGTCGTGGTAGGACAGCTCGGCGCCCTGCGCGCGCAGCAGGCGCAGGATCCTCAGCGCCGGCGACTCCCGCAGATCCCCCACCCCCGGCTTGTACGACACGCCGACGATCGCTATCCGCGACCCCTTCACCGGCTTCGCGTGGTCGTTGAGCGCCCGCGAAATCCGGTCCACGCAGAAGTAGGGCATGCGCTGGTTGACCTCGCCGGCCAGCTCCACGAACTCCGTCTGCATGTCGAACTCGCGCGCCCGCCACGCGAGGTAGAACGGGTCGACGGGCAGGCAGTGCCCGCCCATCCCCGGGCCCGGCTTGAAGGACATGAACCCGTACGGCTTGGTGGCAGCGGCCTCGACCACCTCCCAGACGTCGATGCCCATCCGGTCACACAGAATCGCCAGCTCGTTGACCAGCGCGATGTTCACCGAGCGGAAGATGTTCTCGAGCAGCTTGGTCAGCTCCGCGGCCTCCGGCGTCGACACCTGCACCACCTCGTCGCAGACCTCCTCGTAGAGCGCGACCGCGCGGCGCCGGCACTCGTCGGTCAGGCCGCCGACGATCTTCGGCGTGGTGCGCAGCGTGTAGTCGGTACGGCCCGGGTCGATCCGCTCCGGCGAGAAGGCCAGAAAGAAGTCGCGGCCGGCCGCGAGCCCGGACTCCTCGAGCAGCGGCGCGAAGCGCTCGCGCGTGGTCCCCGGATATGTGGTCGACTCGAGCACGACCAGCTGGCCCGCCTGGAGGACGTTGGCCAGCGCCGTCCCCGTGTCGATCATGGGCTGGAGGTCCGGCTCCCGGTTTGCCGTGAGCGGAGTCGGCACGGCGACCACCACCGCGTCGACCTTCGCCAGGTCCGCGTAGCGCGGCGTCGCCTGGAAGCGCTCGGAGATCGCCTGAAGGGTCTCGTCCGGCACGTCCTCGATATGCGACCGGCCCTCGTTCAACGACGCGATCACGTGCGCGTCGACGTCCACGCCCACCACCTCGTGCCCCGCCTCGGCGAAGGACACGACGAGCGGCAGGCCCACATAGCCAAGCCCGATCACTCCGATCTTCATAGGCGCGCAGTGTAGGCCGACACGGCATCGCGGACTCGCTCAGCGGCGTGGCCGCCGCCGTAGAGCTCCGGCCGCTGCGCCGGCGGCGTGCGTCTGACCGCGGCGAGCGCGGCATCGCGATCCAGGTCGACCAGGACGTTCCAGCCCGCGTCCACGGTCTCGACCCACTCCGTCGTGTCGCGCAGCGTCACGCACGGCACGCCCAGCAGGTAGGCCTCCTTCTGGACCCCGCCCGAGTCCGTCAGGATCGCGCGGGCGTGGCGGGCCAGCTCGAGGAAGTCGAGGTAGCCGAGTGGCCCCACCAGGGTCACGGCGTCCAGGCGGTCGAGCAGTCGGGCCGCCTCGAGCCGCGCGCGAGTGCGCGGGTGCACCGGGAACACGATCGGCGGCGGCAGCGCCTCCAGCAGGCACACGAGCCGCTCGAGCCGATCGGGGTGGTCCACGTTGCCGGCGCGGTGCGCGGTGACCACCAGGTATTCGCGAGGGTCAAGCCCGAGGCGGGCCACGATCGTCGAGCGCTCGGTGGCGATCTCGCGGAAGGCGAGGGAGACGTCGGCCATCACGTCGCCCACGAGGCGGGCCTCGCCGCTGACGCCCTCACGGGCGAGGTTGTCCATGGCGGTCTGCGTGGAGCAGAGCAGCAGGTCGCTCGCGTGATCGGTCAGCACGCGGTTGAGCTCCTCGGGCATGGTGCGGTCGAACGAGCGCATGCCGGCCTCGACGTGCCCGACCGGAATGCCCGCCTGAGCAGCCGCGAGGGCCCCGGCGAGCGTGGAGTTCGTGTCACCGTAGACGAGCACAAGACCGGGTCGCAGCTCCGCCAGCACCGGCTCGAGCGCCGCGAGGATGCGCGCCGTCTGCTCGGTGTTCGACCCCGAATCGGCGCCCAGCTCACGGTCGGGCGCAGGTATCCCCAGCTCGTCGAAGAAGACTCGGGAAAGCTCGTCGTCGTAGTGCTGCCCGGTGTGGACGAGCAACTCCTCGTGGGCCTCGCGAAGGAGGCGCGAGACCGCGGCCGCCTTCACGAACTGCGGCCGGTTGCCGACGATCGTGACAATTCGCACGGAATTCATGGATCGCGCGTAGGATGGACGTTCGTATGACCAAGGTGCTCGAAGACGCGCTCGGACTTGCGGCGGACGTAGCCCGCCACGTGGCCTGGTTCGTGCAACATCAGGTTCAGCCGAGCCCGCGCGAGCGCGACGACTAGCCGGCCCTCGCCAGCTCCGCCTCCACATGCGCGCGGAACGTCGAGGCGGCCTCGCGCGTGCGCGGGCCCTCCTCGAACTCCACGTCCTCGACCGCCCCGATCGACTGCACCTCGCGAATGGTCGACGCGAGGAAGGCTTCACCGGCCTCCATCAGCGTGTCGGTCAGGCAGGGGCGCTCCTCGACGTCGAGCAGTCGCAGCACGCGGTCGCGCGTGATCGAGGCGAGGATGTGCTCGTCGAGCGGCGGAGTGCAGAGCGTGCCGTCCGCGGCGACCCAGAACAGGGTCGACGTGGGCGCCTCCAGCACGCGTCCGTGCGGTGTGACGAGCAGCGCCTCGTCGAAGCCGCGCTCCTGGGCGAGTCGCGTACACAGCATGTTCGCTGCGTACGAGAGCGACTTGACCCCGTCCAGAACACGCGTGGGCGCGTAAGTCACGATGCCGAGCCGCACCCCGGGCGGCTTCGGCAGGGCCGGCTCCGTGAGCAGCAAGCGCCGGCCGCCGCGCGTGATCACGATCCTCAGCGAGCCGTCGAAATCGCGGCCGCCGCGAGCGTCGAGCAGCTCCGGGATCTCGCTCTCCAGCTCGCTTCGAAAGACCTCCGGCAGGCGAAGGTTCGCCCCCGAACGTTCCAGCCGGTCGAGGTGATCGGCGAGCGCGAAGGCGGTCCCGTCGTAGACCCGGATCACCTCGAACACGCCGTCGCCGCGCAGCAGGCCCTCGTCGGTGACCGGAATGGTGAGCTCGTCGGAGGGCGCGATGCGGCCGTCGAGGGCGCCCAGCTCAGCGGTCTTCGTGACGGTGTCGTCTGCCATGCGGGGATCTTCTCAGACGGCGCGCGGAGTGCCGGCGCGCTGGCCGCGCTCGAGCTCGGGCCCCAGCCCGGCCGCCCTCCAGCGCTACAGTGCCCCGCATGCCCTCGGCGCGCGGGCATATGTCGCGAGACCTGCTCTCGGTGGAGCCGGGGCTGCCCCTGACCGAAGTGGCCAAGCGCATGGTCGCCAAGGACGTCGGGGCCGTGCTCGTCACCGAGGGCAAGCAGCTGGTCGGGATTCTCACTGAGCGCGATGTGCTGAGAGCCGTAGCACGCGGCATCGACGCGGGCACCACCGCGGCCGACTGGATGACGCGCGACCCCGAGACGCTCGAGCCGGACGAGTCGACCCAGCACGCCGCCGTCCTGATGATCCACGGCGGTTTCCGCCACCTGCCGGTGAGCGAGAACGACGAGGTCGTCGGCATGCTCTCGATTCGCGACCTGATGCGGATGGTGCTCGAGGACGCGGTGCCGCGCGGCGCGTAGGGCTAAGCCTCTGACCCCAAACGGTCGATTACTGCGATATGAGCAGCGACGCGACCGCAGCAGACCTGTTGAAGCTGGTTGGACGAGTGGACCGTGCCGCCACGCAGGTGGTGAGCCGGTGGCTCGCCGGCGTCGCGGGCTTCGGCGGCGGCCGCCCGCAGAGCCTGGCCGACCTCGGCGCGCTCGCCGGGCGCGTGGCGCCGTCGGTGCTCGTGAACGCCCACCTGATGTGGCGCGGCACGGCGATCGAGGTGCTCGACGCCTCCGGGGCGGACGCGAGGCTGGCCGAGCAGGCGCGCACGATCCTGGCCGACCGCTGCGACGCCGGCCTGGTCGCCGTCTCGAGGCAGTTCGACGAGCCGCGCGACCGGCTGACCGGGCTCGCCAACCGATCGCTGCTGCTCGAGCGGATCGAGCACGCGCTGCTGGCGGCCGCGCGCTACGTGGACTCGGTCGGAGTGATCTTCATCGAGCTGGACCGCGCAGCCGACGCCCCCGACGAGCTGGTGCTGGAGGCCGCCGATCGCCTGCGTCGCGTCGCCCGAGGCTCCGACACGGTCGCACGGCTGGCGGAGGGCGAGTTCGTGATCTGCGCGGAGCGCCTGCGCAGCGATTTCGAGGCGGTGGCGATCGCCGACCGAGCCCTGATAGCCCTGCGACAGCCGTACACGATCGACGGCGAGGAAGTGCGCGTCTCGCCCCACGCAGGCATCGCGGTCTCCTCAGGAGGCGACGGACCGGAGACGCTGCTGGCAAACGCCAGCGCGGCCAGGCGCGCGGTGCTGGACCGCTAGGTACGCGTTGGCGATGGGCCGTGAAGGAATCGAACCTTCAACCTTGAGATTAAGAGTCTCCTGCTCTGCCAATTGAGCTAACGGCCCGCGACAGGCGAGTCTAGAAGACGGCCTCGGGTGCGTCCCGCGCCGGGTCAGTCCGCTGCTGAGACGGCCGCGAGGGCGTCGTCGCGCGACGAGTGGATCGGGAAGACGCGGTCGAGTCCGGTGATCTCGAAGATCTTCGTGATGTTGTCGTCGGTGCAGACCAGCGCCAGCGATCCGCCCGTTGGGCGTAGGCGCTTCACACCGCCGACGAGCACTCCAAGCGTCGTCGAGTCGATGAAGGTGGCCTTCGAGAGATCGACGACGATCTGCTTCTTGCCCGACTCGATCAGCTCGACCATGCGCTCCTTGAACTCGGGCGCCGTGTAGAGATCGACCTCGCCGCCCAGCTCGATCACATGGGTGGAGTCGTCGATCGCCTCGTCTTCGATGTGGAAATTCACTCTTCTCCCTGGTGTCGTCCGTTGCACCTGCAGCTAGGGCTGCAGCACGGAAGGGTAAGCGAGCGGGGCCGTCACTGCTGCTGGGGGGCGGGAGTTTGCAGTTGCTTGGCCACCTTCTCGACTTGCTTGCGCTGGTTCTTCGGCGCCAAGTCGATCGCCTTCTGCGCCGCCAGCTGCGCCGTGCGCGTGTCGGCTGCCGCGGTCGCGTAGCGCACCAGCAGCAGGTAGGTCTGCGTGTCGTTTGCGTCGGCCGCCAGCACGCGAACCGCGTCCTTCGCCTTGGCCGGCTGGTTGAGGCCGTCCTCGTTGTAGATGAACAGCGCGATGCGGGCGAGGCCCGGGTCCGGGTCTCCGTCCTTGGCCTTTACGTAGCGCTCCCAGTACGCGCCCGCCTTGCGCAGGTCGTCCCGGCCGTCCTCTGGGACCTTGGAGGTGCCCGCCGGAATCTGCGACGAAGCGTTCTGGTAGTTCAACCTCACGAGTTCCGCCAGGGCCGCCTCGTTGCCGGGGGACGCCTTGAGCCGCTCCTCCTGGCGCTCGATCCGCTTCTCGAGTCCGCTGTCCCCGCTGCTGCTGCTGCTGCTGCCGCCGCCGATGGCGTCGAGCAGCCCGCCGGAAACCTCGCCGCCGATGCCGAACAGCACGAGACCGCCGCCCATCAGGACGGCCAGCATCAGGTAGGTCGCCTGCACCGCCCTGCGGCGGCGCCCTCTCAGATCGAAGAGCATGCCCTTGCCAAGGCTAGTGGTTGGTCCGCGCGTGGAGGATCATCCCGAGCCTTCCGCGGCCGGCTGGTCCGAGACGTCCGCGATCGGCCTCCCCCAGGCCGCCGCCATCAGGATGCTGAGTTCATACAGCGCGTACAGCGGGATCGACTCGAGGATCAGCGTGAGCGGATCGAGCGTCGGCAGCAGCGAGGCGAGCACGACGATCGCGACGATCGCGTAGCGCCGGCTGCGCCGCAGCTTCTCCGGGCTGGTGATGCCCAGCTTGCAGGCGACGAGCACGCCCACCGGGATCTGGAAGCCGAGCCCCATCGCGAGCATCAGCAGGGTGACGAACGAGTAGTAGTCGCGCGCCCGCACCTGCGTGTTGAACTCATCCGCGTTGAAGTTCAGGAGGAACTGCATCGCCGGGGTGAGCACGACGAAGTAGCAGAACACGACGCCCGTGATGAACAGCACGGGGATCATGAGCATCAGCGGCAGCGCCACCCGCTTCTCGGTCGGGCTGAACGCCGGCAGCAGGAACGCGTAGAGCTGGTAGAGGATCACCGGCAGCGAGATCAGCAGGGCGACGTAAGCAGAGTTGGTGAGCGTCGAGTAGAAGGCCTCGGCAGGCCCCAGCGTGATCGGCTCGATGTCGTTCGGCAGCGGCGCGTTGACGATCTCGAGCACCAGGTGGTTCTGCCATGCCGTGAGCGCCCACGCGACGACGAACGCCATGGCGCAGAGAATCAGCCGGCTGCGGAGCTCGTCGAGATGATCGACGATCGACAGCCGGTCCTCGTGGGATATCGGGCGGATGCGCCGCACGCCCAACGCGGCCTCCTCGCGGCTAGGACTTCTGCTCGTTGGGCGCAGCAGCAGCCGTCGGCTCGGGCTTATCGGCGACGGGCACTGCCGGAGGCAGCTCGTCGTTGTCCTTGCCGGTGACCGAGTCCTTGAACTCGCGCATGCCCCGTCCCAGCGACCGACCGAGATCGGGAAGTCGCTTCGGGCCGAAGATGACGAGCACGATCACGAGGATGACCACGATCTCGAGTGGGCCTGGAGTCCACATGGCTCAGCACATGGTAGTGGCTAGTTGTCGAAGTTGAGATAAAACCGGCTGGGCGTCGGCTCGGCCTGGCCCTGGTACTTCGACCCGGTGTCCCGCGACCCGTACGGCCGCTCGACCGGCCCGTCCATGCGCATGAACGAAATCTGTCCGATCGGCATGCCCTCGTAGATCGTGATGGGGAGGTTGGCGACGTTCGACAGCTCTAGCGTCAGGTTGCCGGAGAAGCCCGAGTCGACGAAGCCGGCGGTCGAGTGGATCAGCAAACCGAGGCGGCCGAGGCTGGACTTGCCCTCGAGCCGCGCGACCAGGTCGTTCGGCAGCGTGACCCGCTCGAGTGTCTGGCCGAGCACGAATTCGCCCGGATGGAGGATGAACGGCTCGCCGTCGTGAACCTCGACCAGCTCGGTCAGGTCGGGCATCGGCTGGCGGACGTCGATGTAGGGATAGCGCCCGTTGTGGAACACGCGAAAGCGAGCGTCCACCCGGACGTCGACGCTCGCCGGCTGCACCAGGTTTTCGTCGAAGGGGTCGATGACGATGCGGCCGGCTTCGATCTCCGACCGGATCGTTCTGTCGCTCAGCACCACGGGGGGCGAGTTTATGGGGTCGGACATTTCGCAATGCGCACGATCTTTCTTCAAGTTCCGTGGGGCGGTGCCGATACCGCCTCCAGAGGATGAGGAAGATGGAAGGCCACGACGAACAGACCCACTACGTGAAGCGCGTGCTTCTCCCCAGCGGCAAGACGATCGAGGTCGTCTACTTCAGGGAGAACGGGCCGATCGAGCAGGCCCCGGAGGGCCCGCCCGCCGATCCGCCCCGCATCACAGAGGACCCGCCGGCCGAGCCGCACCAGGACCTGCACGTGTGCATGGAATGCTCCACGGAGCTCGTCTACCCGGTGCAGTGGGAGGAGTCGGGGACCGAGAACTGGAGCGTGCTGCTCCACTGCCCCAACTGCGATGTCTACCGCGAGGGCATCTTCACGCAGGACACGGTGGAGCTGTTCGACGAGGAGCTCGACCGCGGCGCTGACGCCCTCGCCCGCGACTACAAGCGGCTGATGCGCGCCAACATGGCCGAAGAGATCGAGCGGTTCGCGGGCGCGCTGTCGACGGGCGCGATCGTGCCGGAAGACTTCTAGGCCTCCTCGGGCCTAGGCGTACCGCTCGACCACGCCGTCCGCGACCAGCTCCAGCGCCTGGCGGCGCTGCTCCGGCAGGTCGAGGCGGCTCAGTGACGCCTTCGCCCCGGCGACGTGCTTGAGCGCCTGTTCGCGCGCCGCCTCCAGCGCCCCGGTCGCCGCAATCCGGTCGCAGATTCGCTCCGCCTGCTCCGGCGTCAGGCCGGGTTCCAGGTCCGTCAGCTCGGGGTCGCGCGTGCGCGCGAGGATCAGCGGAAGCGTCACCGTGCCGTCGAGCAGATCCGTCCCGCGCGGCTTGCCGGTCCGCTCCGCGGGCCCGGACACGTCGAGCACGTCGTCGAGCACCTGGAAGGCCAGGCCGATGCCCTCGCCGAAGCGACACATCGCGTCGGCCATGCCCGGCCGACCGCCGAAGAGGGCGCCCAGGCGGCAGGAGGAGCAGAACAGGCTGGCCGTCTTGAGCCGGCAGCGCTCGAGATAGCGCTCGGGCGTGACGTCGTGACTCCAGGCGTCGGCGCGCTGCATCAGCTCGCCGCGCGCGAGCGCGCTCGACGCCTCTGACAGCGAGCGCACCGCGTCGGCACTGCCGGTCGAGGCCAGCTCCGCGAACGCGCGCGAGAAGAGCAGGTCGCCGGTGGTGGTCGCCGCGAGCCGGCCCCCCTCGGCGAACACCGTCGGCCGGCCGCGCCGCAGGGGCGCGCAGTCGAGCACGTCGTCGTGCACCAGCGTGGCCATGTGCAACAGCTCGACGGCCGCGGCGGCCGCGACCAGCCGCTCGTCCGCGTCGCCGTTCGCGCACAGGAACACCAGCATCGGGCGCAGCCGCTTGCCGCCGGCCGAGAGCGTCGCCCCGGCCTCGAGCGCGAGACGCTCGCCGTATCCGGCCACCAGCTC
>JACCSF010000003.1 GCA_013813135.1 Thermoleophilaceae bacterium
TGGCGCGCCGCCCGCGGCGCCGGTGGTGCTGCCGGTGGCGCAGGCGCTCGATGCCCTCGTCGGCGCCGCCGCTCGGGCGCTCCGCCCTGTTGCCGCGGCTTCGCATGCCGCGGCAACTGCCGCAACCAAGGCGGGCCCGGAGCCGGTCCTGGGCGCTCCCTAAAACACTGAATTAGACGTCGATGTCGGGGTGATGCCGGCCCAGGTGCCGAGCGAGCGTTTCCCTTACCTGCTGCCGTTCCGCTGAGCTCGCCAGCCGGTAGCGGCCCAGCAGCTCCTTTTGGCCTTCAAGCGGCAGGTCGGAGATCACCCAGCGCACGGCGAGCCGCTCGAACAGGAACTCCATGCGGCGCTGCCAGCGATCCTCCGCGGAGGCGGCCGGCCTGGCGTCGAGGTCGCGCAGCGAGCGCAGCGTTCCGGCGCTCAGGTCGTCGCGCAGCGTGAGGACGCTGCCCTCCTTGTCGATGTAGTCCGTGGTGGCGGCAGGTGGTCGCTCGCCCTGCTGCGCGCGGCGTCGGCTGCGGCGGCCCATGCCTCAGATGCTCCCTGGGGCGTCAAGGAGGCGCTTGGGCTCGCGGGCGGCGCGCCCCCTACCCTGAGGCCACGTGGGCACCGCGGTCCTGTCCGCTCGCCGCCGCGTGCCGGTCACGGCCTGGATGGTCGCGCCCACGGCGCTGGCAGTGGTCACGGGGCTCCTCTACCTGTTGCTCGAGCCGCGTCCGGGTGACCTCGCCGTGCACGTCTTCCGGGCCGAGCTGTTCGGCCGCGAGGGCTTCACGATCTGGAACGGGCAGTGGTACGGCGGTCACCACACACCCGCCTACAGCGTGCTCACGCCGGCGCTCTCGTGGCTCGCGGGCCCGCGGCTCGTGCTGGTCGCGGCGTGCGTCGCCATCGCCGGCCTGTTCGAGCTGCTCGCGCGCGAGCACTTCGGCGCCGAGAGCGCGCGCCTGGGCGCGCTCTGGCTCGGCGCGGGAACGGCCACCCTGCTGGCCACCAGCCGCCTTCCGTTCGCGGTCGGCACGGCATTGGGGCTCGGGGCGGCGCTCGCTCTCCAGCGCGCACACCCGCGGGCCGCGGGCGCGCTCGCGTTCCTCAGCCCGCTCGCCAGCCCGGTCGCCGGGCTGTTCACCGGCCTGGCGGGCCTGGCGTACGCCGCCGGCTCGTGGCGCGACGGGAATGCCCGCCGGCAGGGGGCAATCGTCGCCGGCGCGGCGCTCGCTCCCCCGCTGTTCCTCGGGCTTGCGTTTCCCGAGGGCGGCTGGGCTCCCTTCCCCTTTACCGCCTATCTCCCCATCCCGCTGTTCTGCGCGGCCTGCCTGCTGGTGCTGCCGCGCGGGGAGCGGGTCCTGCGCGCCGGGGCGGTGCTATACGCGCTGGGCGCGACGGTCGCGGTCTCCGCTGAGACCCAGATCGGCGGCACGGCGCCGCGCCTGGGGATGCTCTTCGGCGGACCGCTGCTGCTGTGCGTCGCCTGGAATCGCCTCAGGCGCCCGACGCCACAGCTGCTGGCCGTGGCCGTGACGGGCTTCGCGCTGCTCGGCTACTGGCAGTGGACCTCGGCGATCCGCGACATCGACAAGGCGCTACACGACCCGGCCGCGAGGGCGGACTACTTCGAGCCGCTGCGGCAGTTCCTCTACACGCTGCCCGACCAGCGCCGCATCGAGATCCCGTTCACGGGCAGCCGCTGGGAGAACGCCGAGGTGGCTTCGCTCGTGCCGCTTGCGCGCGGCTGGCTGCGCCAGCTCGACACGGGTCGCAATCCCGTCTTCTACCGCGGCGGCCTCAACCGGCTGACCTACGCGAGCTGGCTGGCCGAGAACGCCGTGCGCTACGTCGCGCTGCCGAGCGCGAAGCCCGACAAGAGCTCGTACGGCGAGCGCGCCCTGATCGAGAAGGGCCTGCCGTACCTGCGGCTGCGCTGGAAGTCGGACGACTGGCGCGTGTACGAGGTGCTGCTGCCGACGCCGATCGTGATCGCCCAAGGGCACGCTCGGATCCTGCTCGAGCAGCTCGGCTCGGACGAGCTGCTCCTGGATGTCAGGCGGCCGGGCGCGGCGCTCGTACGGGTGCGGTGGACGCCGTACTGGTTCGCCGCCGGAGGATGCGTCGAGCGGGCCGGCGAGTGGACCCGGGTGATCGCCCGCGGGCGTGGGTTCATGCGGCTGTCCACCCGCTTCGCCCCCGAGCGCATCCTGCGGCACGGCCGGCGCTGCGACGGCGGTTGAGAGGCTTCGCCGCGTGCCCGCCCTCGATGACGTGCTTCGCCTGCTGCGCTGCCCTCTCTGCGGTGCGGCGCTGGCGCGCGAGGGCGGGGTGGTGGGCTGCGACGAGGGGCACTCGTTCGACCTCGCTCGGCAGGGCTACCTGAGCCTGCTCGTCGGCGAGGGCACGGCGCACGCCGGGGACACGGCGGAGATGGCGGCCGCCAGAGAGCGCTTTCTCGGCGGTGGGCACTTCGATCGGCTCGCCGGGGCCCTGGGGCGCGCCGTCGCGTCGGCGAGCCCCTCGCGAGCAGGCGAATCCCCCTGCATCGTCGACCTCGGGGCCGGCACCGGCTGGTACCTCGCGCGCCTGCTCGACCGCCTGCCGGATGCGGCCGGCCTGGCGCTGGACGTCTCCAAGCCGGCTCTGCGCCGCGCTGCCCGCGCACACCCCCGCGTCGCAGCCGTGGCCTGCGACGCCTGGCGGCCGCTTCCGCTCGACGACCGCGTGGCCGCTGCTGTGCTCAACGTCTTCGCCCCCCGCAACGGGCCCGAGATCGCCCGCATCCTGCGGCCCGGAGGGATGGCCGTCGTGGTCACCCCGGCGAGCCACCACCTCGGCGAGCTCGTCGGGCCGCTCGGCCTGATCGGCGTGGACGAGCGCAAGGACGAGCGCCTTGCCGAGCAGCTGCAGCCGGATCTCGAGATCGCCGGCACGCGCGAGTTGGAGTGGCGCCTGAGCCTCGAGCGGGCGGCGGCCCGCGACGCGGTCGCCATGGGACCGAGCGCCTTCCACGCCTCGCCGGCCGAGCTGGACGAGCGCGTCGCCGGGCTGTCTGAGCCGGTTGAGGTCACCGCCGCGGTTACGATCACGCTCGCCACCGCGACCAGGGGATGATCCCGGCCTGCGGCCGCGGCTCCGCGTCGAGCATCGTCAGGTACTCGAGCTGGTTGCCGTCCGGGTCGCGGAAGTAGACCGCGCCCGCGGGCATCCAGCCCAGCACGCTCGGCTCGTCGGTCTCCTCGCCGAAGAACGAGAGCGGCACCACGCCCAGCTCGCGCAGGCGCGCCGGCGCCGCCAGCAGGTCGTCCAGCTTGACTCCGAACGCCACGTGCAGCGACATGCCCATCGGCATCGAACCGAGCGACCAGAGCCCGAGCATGTGCTCGCCCGCGCCTCCGACCCAGAAGAACGTGGCTCCGCGCTCCGGGATCTCGAGCGCCACGGGCAGGCCGACCACGTCGCGGTAGAACCCGACTGAGCGCCCGAGGTCGCGCACCGTGAGGTGCGCCTCGAAGAGCCTCGACACCGGGATCGGGTCGCCCACCCGCCTACCCTAATCAACCGCTCCACAGCCGTGGGGCGGCGTGCTCTGCCTCGAGCTCGAGCAGCAGCCGCTTGCGCGGGAGCCCTCCGCCGTAGCCGACCAGCGTCCCGTCCGCGCCGATCACCCGGTGACAGGGGACGATCACCGCGATCGGGTTGCGTCCGTTGGTCGCCCCAACGGCGCGCACCGCGTCCGGGCGGCCGACCGCCGCGGCGATCGCGCCGTAGCTGGCCGTCTCGCCGTACGGGATCTCCAGCAGGGTCGCCCAGACCCGCAGCTGGAAGCCCGTTCCGCTCGGTGCGAGCGGAACGTCGAACTCGGTGAGCTCACCGGCGAAGTAGGCGTGCAGCTGAGCCTCGACGTCCCCGAAGGCATCCGGATCGTGCCGCCCACCCTGCGGTTCCGGCCCGGGCGACATCTGCAGATGCGTGAGCGCGCGCCCGTCGCCGACCAAGCGCAGCTCTCCGAGCGGCGAGTCGATCGTATGCCAGTGCGTCGGCTGGTCCGCCACGGGCTCGAGGAAGCGCACAGCGCGATTGTGACGGTTTCCGGCCTGGCGGTCTGGCGGGAATCGGACATGTCCGAAAAGCGCCAGACCCGTGGCCGGCGGCATGACACGATAGAGACGTGATCGACGACTTCGAGCGCTGCTACCGCTTCATGCGGAGCCGCGACCCCCGCTACGACGGCTTCTTCTTCGTCGGCGTGACGTCCACCGGCATCTACTGCCGGCCGAGCTGCCCGGCGCGGCTGCCCGACCGTCGTAACGTGCGCCTGTTTGCGACGGCCGCAGCGGCCCAGGCCGCCGGCTTCAGGGCCTGCAAGCGCTGCGAGCCCGACGCCGCGCCCGGCTCGCCGGCCTGGAACAGGCGCGCCGACGTGGCCGGACGCGCCTTTCGGCTGATCGCTGATGGGATCGTCGATCGCGAGGGCGTGCAAGGCCTGGCCTCACGCCTGGGCTTCAACGAGCGCCAGCTGAATCGCATCCTGGTCGCGGAGGTGGGCGCCGGCCCGGCCCAGCTTGCCCGTGCCCACCGGGCGCAGGCGGCGCGCACGTTGATCGAGTCCACCGGCCTGAGCTTCGCCGAGGTTGCGCTCGCATCCGGCTTCGGCAGCGTCCGCCAGTTCAACGACACGATCCAGGTGATCTACGCGCGTAAGCCCAGCGAGCTGCGCCGCCGCGCTCGCCGCAAGCGCGCTGCCACCACGCAGGGCGCGGTGGACCTGCGGCTGCCGGCTCGCGCGCCGCTCGACGGCACCGCCCTGCTCGAATTCCTCGGCGCACGGGCGATCCCGGGAGTCGAGCACGTCGAAGGCGGCACGTACCGCCGCTCGCTGGCGCTCGAGCACGGCGGCGGCCTCGTGGCGCTCACGCCGGAAGCGGGAGCGGCGCGGTGTGTGCTGCAGCTCGACGACCTGCGCGACCTGACCGCAGCCGTTGCGCGCTGCCGGCGCCTGCTCGACCTCGACGCCGATCCAGTGTCGATCGACGCTCAGCTTGGCGCCGATCCGCTGCTGGGAGAGCTGGCGCGGCGGCGGCCAGGGATGCGCGTGCCCGGTTGCGTGGACGGCTTCGAGCTGGGTGTGCGGGCGATCGTGGGCCAGCAGGTCTCGGTCGCCGCTGCACGCACGGTGCTGGGTCGGCTGGTCGCGCGCTACGGAGAGGCGTTGGCGGAGCCCGCCGGCGCGCTCACGCACCGCTTCCCCACGGCGGAAACGCTCGCCGAGAGCGATCCCGCCGACCTGCCCTTCCCACGCCGCCGCGGGGAGGCGCTGCGCTCGCTCGCGCTGCTGGTTGCCGCCGACGGTCTTCGCTTCGACGCCGGCGCCGACTCCTCGGCCGCACTCGCCGCGTTGCTCGACATTCCCGGTGTGGGGCCCTGGACCGCCTCCTACGTGGCGATGCGCGCGCTCGGCGATCCCGACTCGTTCCCGGCCGGCGACGTAGGCATCCGCCACGCGCTCCGGCGACTCGGCCATGCCGCGAGCGGGCCGCAGGCCACTTCGGTTGCCGAGCCGTGGCGCCCGTGGCGCTCCTACGCAGTCATGCACCTGTGGAGCAGCCTCGGCGCCGCTCCGGCGCCGCTATCGGTGGTCGGCCCGCCAGGCCGCGCCCTGGGCGCGCACGACGTCGACGATCTCCCCCAGAGCGATGTTCGCGTCCACGAGGTGCAGGCCCCACTGCTTGGTGGGAGACGGACTGAAGACGGGCGCGTCGCCGATCGAGCCGATCGCTAGGACGTCCGCGCCCCCGGCGGAGGAGCAGCGGCCTCGGTAGCTGCCCGGGAACGCACGCCAGGCGGTCGACACGGCGGGCTCCGGCACCCGAGCACGGCGACCACCGCGCCGATCGTCGTTCCGGGGGCGAAGGGCTCGCTGGGCTGGATCGGGGTCAGCTTGGCCGAGCCGCCGCCCAGCGCGGCGGGGTTCGTGCAGAGCACCTCGAGCCCCGGCGTGGCGGTCCGGCCGAAGATGGAATCGGCCGGCGGGACCTGGTTGAAGGTCGAGAACGCGATCACGCAGCCGGTCTGCGTCCGTGAGCGGCAGGCCGGGGTCCTCGAAGTTGGCCGTGGCCGATTTCTGGTCGCTGACGGTGGGATAGACGTAGAAGCAGTCGTACCTGGGGCGCTTCGGCCGCTTGATGAGCTCCACGCCCAGACGCTTCCCACTCGGCGAGAAGCGGGTGGTGTTCAGGCTCACGTCGCAGGCGTCGTCCGCCTTGCCCGGCTTGCACAGCCACACCGTCTTCGCACCGGCCGAACTCGGCAGCGCCCATAGGCATGCCAGGGCGGCAGCGGCGAGCAGCAGGAGACGTCCGCGGCGCATCGCGCGGCAGTGTAGCCAGGCGCTTACCTCCAGCGCGGAGCTGGCGCGCCTCCCCCGGCCGCGACGCTAGGCCACCACGCGCAGGTGGCGGAAGGGCTTGCCGCGCAGCTCGCGGATCACCGCGTCCACGAGCCGCTCCTCGTCGCGCACCTGGCCCTCGGTGACGGCGTCGATCACGCTGCGCTTGCGCTGCAGCAGCTGGGCCATGGTCTCGTCGATTGTGTTCGGGGCCAGCAGGTACCAGGCCGTAACCGCGCTCTCCTGACCGATCCGGTGAAGGCGGTCCTCGGCCTGATCATGGCGAGCGGGTGTCCAGTCGAGCTCGAGGAACGCGACGTTCGAGGCGCGCGTGAGCGTCAGGCCCTGTGAGGCCGCCTTCATGGAGCACACGATCAGCTGGGGCCCGTCCTCGCGCTGGAACGCGTCGACCGCGCGCTGGCGGTTCGCGGTCGAGTCGGCCCCGAAGATGTGCGCGGCCTCGGGGAAGCGCTCGAGCACCGCGTGCTGCGTGGCGACGTGCTCGGCGAACACCACCAGCGGCTCCCCCGACGCCAGGAAGTCGGCGATCCAGGCGAGCGCGGTGGGCAGCTTGCCGCGCACGGCAAGCTGGCGCAGGTTGTTGAGGCGCACGAGCTGCTCGGCCCGCAGAGCGGCGGCGACCTTCGCGTCGAGCGTGCGCAGGTCGAGCGGGAGCGTCTGCAGCCAGGCGACCACGTCCCGCTCTGCCAGCCGGTACTCGTTCTCATTCGAGAGCAGAACCGGGACCGTGTCGTGGCGCTTGGCGGGAAGTTGCGGAAGTACCTGTTCCTTGGTGCGCCGCACGTAGCACTGGGCGCGCAGGTTCCAGTGCAGGCGGTCGTCGCTGGCGGCCGCGCGAAAGCGCCGCGACAGGCGGGCGCCGCTGCCGAAGTCGCGCAGGCGCCCGAGCGCGCGCAGCTGCGAGATCAGTTCCTCGGGCCGGTTCAGGATCGGGGTGCCGGTGAGCGCGAGCCGCAGGGCGCCTTCGGGCAGCCCCTCGGCGAGCCGCACGGCGGCCTTCGTGCGCCGCGCGCCCGGATTCTTGACGTAGTGGGACTCGTCGAGCACCAGCGCGCGCGGCTCCAGCCGTGCCAGGCGCTCGGCGTGCGCCTCGAGGATGTCGTAGTTGAGGACGACGATGTCGGCCTCGGCGGACTCCTTGGTCCACGTCTCGTCGGTGCGACCGTCGAGCACGGCGATCGTGCGGTTGGGCAGCCAATGCAACCCCTCGCGCTCCCACATCAGCTTCATGCTGGCCGGACACACCACCACGGCCGGGAAGGCGTCGTCCGCTTCGATCGTGGCGAGCGCCTGCACGGTCTTGCCGAGGCCCTGCTCGTCGGCGATGAACGTGCGCCGGCGCTCGAGCGCGTAGCGTACCCCGGCGCGCTGGAACGGGTGCAGCTCGCCGCCCAGCTCGAGGCCGTCGAGCTCGGCGTCCTCGGCGTGTGAGAGGACCACGGTCTTGGACGCCCGATCGTGCTCGGCCACGAGCTCCTCGAGCAGCTCGGCCACGCGCTCGTCCACCCGCAGGTCCGGCCGCGCCGCCACGAACTCGGAGAGGTGCGGGGCAAGCGCGGCGTCGGCCGGCACGGCGACGGCCCAGGCCCCGTCGCGTCCGAAGAAGCGCCCGGGCCGGTGGACCAGCCGCGCCTCCGGCAGGCGCCTGAACGCCTGGGCGTGGCTGGGATCCCAGAGCGTGAACAGCGTGACGTCGGGCTCGCCGTGGTCGCCTATCTCCAGGCCCAGCTCGGCGGGAGCCGGCGACTCGCCGGCCTCCAGCTCGCGTGCGCAGGTGCGCGCGAGATCGTCCAGATGGACTCCCTCGAGACGCTGCAGCCGCCGCGCGCCCGCCGTGCCGAAGGGCAGCAGCAGCTTGCCTTCGCCGGCCGGGATCGCACCGTCCACCGAGGCGGGCGGGTCGCCCGCAAGGGTGCGCAGCAGGAACGCCCCGGCGCCTTCGTGAGGCACGACGGTCACCGCCGCGCGCCAGCGATCCGCTTCGTTGAGCCAGGTGATGACCTCGGGCGCCGCCTTCAGGTCCGGGAAGCGCGCCAGCAGCTCCCCGACCAGCTTCCCGATGCGCGGGTCGGCGGGTACGCGCCAGTGCTTGCGCCGCCAATCGAACCAGCGCTTCGGCAGCCGCTTGACGGCCTCGTTGAAGTCCTCGTCGAAGGGAAAGTCGAACACGAGCTCGCGCCCCTCGCGCGGGTCCTCGTCGCGCAGCCAGACACGGCCCTGCGGGGCCTCGGACTCGTGGGTGAGCGGCTCGGAGGTCAAACCGACGAGCTTAGCGCCGGCCGCGCCTACCTGCGCTCGTAGGCTCCGAGGTCCGGATCGGTGCGCTTCACGCCGCGCTGGTCGCGCGCGGGAGCCTTCCCGACAGCCGCGCCGATCGCCGGGCCACCGGCGAGCAGAGCGACCGTGGGGGTGGGGCCGCCGTTGCTCCCGAGCGGCCCCAGGCGCGGATCCGCGACGAGGATCGGCTGCCCGTCCGAGCAGTTGCCCTGGTTCGTGGTCGTGATCAGGTTCACCCCGGTCCCGAGGAAGCCGATGCCGCCGCAGTCCGTGGCGACTCCTCCGGCCTCGATGTTGAGCGCGATGACCGAGTTCGCGATACGGGCGTTGGCGGCCACCTGAACACCGGCCGTGCGCAGGTGGATGCCGCCCGTCGTGCCGCCGGACATGTTGTCCGCGTCGGCGCGGTTGCGGACGATCGTGGAGAAGCTGATCGACGCCTGGCTGCCCGCGTCGCTGAAGTGCCGCCGCCGCTGGTGTAGGCGCCGTTGTTCGCGACCGTGGAGTTGGTCAGCTCCAGGCGCCCCCTTGCACCGACGTAGATGCCCCCGCCGTCGCCCTCCGCCTCGGGGCCGGCCGACGCCAGGTTGCCCGCGATGGTGCTCTCGACGATCCGCACCGGCGGCCCGAAGACCATCACGCCACCTGCCTGGGCCGCCTTGTTGTTGACGACCTTGGTGCGCTGGATCAGCATCTGCCCGTCGGGCGAGCCTTCGATGCCGCCGCCGCTGCCGCCCGAGTCGTTGTTGGAAACCTCGCTGTCGATCAGCTTGACCAGGGTCGAGCTGTCGGAGTCGATCCCGCCGCCGTTGCCGCCGACCCAGGGCGCGCGGTTGTGTATGATCCGCGAGCGCAGGATCGTGAGCGGGGCGTCGCCGAGGTCCCCGACGGCGATCCCGCCGCCGTCGCCATCGGCGTCGGTCTTGTTGGAGTAGCCGCCGAGGATGGTGAGCTTGTCGAGCGTGGTCTTGGCCCTGCCGATGTCGAAGACGCGGTCGGTCCTGTTGGCGTCGATCGTGGCCGTGCCACGGCCGGGGTGCACGATCGTGAGCGGCCCCGAAGCGATGTCGAGGTCGCCGTTGGCGGCCTTGTCCTCGCCCGTGCTGGCAAGCGCGAGCTCGTAGCGCTTGCGGCTCGACAGGACGATCGTGTCGGCGCCCTTGTGCTTGTTCGCCGCGATGACCGCCTCGCGCAGCGTGCACTCGGCTGCGGTGCAGGTGTCCGGCTTGTGGTCCGTCTGCACCGTCACCTGATAGGTCCGCGCCTGGGCGGCGGCAGGGAGCAGCGCCAGCGCGAGTGCGCACGGCAATGCCCTACGGATCATGAAGTTGGAGGCGCGGGTCACGGTCGGCGGTCCACCCTAGGCCGGGTTCTTAATCGTCGCAACAGCCCTGGACATATGATCTACCCCGGGTGGGGCGGGCGCTGGGCGTGCCGCGTCCCTAGCGACGCTGCTTGGTGGCCAGCACGCTCAGGAGGTCGCCGATGCTGCGGTCTCGAGCGATCGGGTCGGGCAGGCTGTGATCCGTGCTGATCGTGTAGCGGTTGCGCCGTCCGTTGCGCTCACGCACGAGGTAGCCGGCCTCGACCAGCTCTCCCACGATGCGGTGCGCGGCGCGTTCCGTGATGCCGACCTGGTCGCCGATGTCCCGTAGCCGGACGCCCGGGTCGTGCGCGATGCAGAGCAGCACCTGCCCGTGGTTGCTGAGAAATGTCCAGTTACCAATACCTGACATATCTTTCTAGAATCAGAACGCTACCATTTGCCTACCCTCGATAGGAAGGGGCGGTCGTGCCCTACTTCAAGTGTGTGCCCTGCAAGATCCGCGTCTCGACAGCGGGTGCCGGCACGGATCTCGCAACCGGAGCGTGCCCCGGCTGCGGTGTGTTGCTCGAACCGGTTGCCGAGCTCACCGAGGTCCTGGGATTCAGATCGCCGGACGTGTTCGACCCAACGGTCGCGCCACGGGTCGCCGAGCAGGTCGTCGACATCTCGGGCGGCAGGGCCGCTGCGCAGGCGCAGATCGAGACCGACCGCTGGCTGAGCGAGGGCGGCAGCCTGGGGCTCGAAATGCTCGCCGCGGCGGTGGCTCTACCCAAACCGACGGGGCGCCCGTGACGGTGTCTCGACTACGGCTCGGACGAGGCCCCTTTCGGTAGCAAAGGGTGACCGTCGACCACCGCGGAGGCGATGTCGACCAGCTTGCGATTGGCCGAGCGAGATTGATCGCGCAGCATCTTGAAGGCGGTCGCTTCGTCAACCAAATGGCGTTCCATGAGAATGCCCTTGGCCCTTTCGGTGAGAGCGCGACGCCCGAATGCGCCCTCGAGGTCGTGGTACTCGGCGAAGCGGCGCAGGACGATGTCGATCGAGCTCTGCCAGTCCAACGCGTCCGCGTCGGTGATGTAGGCGAAGATGCCGCGCTTCGACGCCTCTTTGACGAAGTCGGGGTCGGGCTCATGGATGAGGACGATCACCGGGCAGGCGGACTCCTGCACGATCTTCTCGATCAGGGTGAGGGCGTGGTCGGAGCTCTCGCCGAGCCCGACGAGAGCGACGTCGGGTCGCTCGGTGGCGGTGACGGCTCCGACGTCGTTCACCTCGATCTCGCGGGCGATCACCTCGTGCCCGAGCGAGGCCACAATGGGTGCGACGAGAGCGAGCCGATCTCTCCGCTCGTTCGCGATCAGCACACGCAGATGCTCAGTGTCCCGATGGCTCACGTCTGAGACGCGCGATTCTAGCCCGTCGGGCCCGGTGGTACGCTGTGCGGGCGCCTTTCCCCAGGCAATTGGCGGGCGTCTTCCGGCGCCAACGACTTGGTCGGCAAGGACATAGCAGCGTCAGGAGCCGAGAATGCAGATGTCGTGGCCGCAATTCGTTGAGGGAGGGGGCCGGTGCTTTCACCGCCCGCTGTCATGAACGGCGCAGGGCCTTTCGTTCCCGCTGGACGGCGGGAGCCAAGCCGCGGCCACGGCCAGGCGAGCGGTGGTCGCGGGGGACGGCGCCCTTCCCGCCGCGGTCCGTGAGGACGTCCTTCTGCTCGTGTCCGAGCTGGTGACCAACGCGGTGCGCCAGGTAGGCGACGATTCCGGGCAGTCGCTGCGCGTCGACCTGCGCTTCTGGCCACGCCGGGTGCGGGTGGGGGTTGTCGATCAGCGCACACGCGTCAGACCGGTTCGCGCCCGCCTTCAGCGAGACGAGCTGGGCGGTCACGGGCTGTTTCTTGTCGATCAGATCGCCGATCGCTGGGGGGTGAGCCATACGGCGTCCGGCACTTGCGTGTGGTTCGAGATCGAGTTCGCGGGATGAGCGCCGAGCCTCCGTTCTGGCGCGACGCCCTGGCTCCGTACGCCCGGCCGCACCTCGGCCGGGGCCTGGTGGGCATTGCGACCTCGCTCGTGCCCTACCTGGCGCTGTCGGCTCTGATTTACCTGGCGCTGGACATCTCGTACCTGCTGGTGCTGGCGCTGGCGCTCCCTGCCGCCGGCTTTCTGCTGCGGACGTTCACCGTGTTCCACGACTGCGCCCACGGCTCGTTCCTGCCGTCCAAGCGCGCCAACGCGTGGCTGGGTGCCGCTCTGGGGCTGGTCGTGTACACGCCGTTCCAGAGCTGGCGACACAGCCACGCGGTCCATCACGCCACCTCCGGTGACCTGGACCGGCGAGGAACAGGCGACCTCCTCACGCTCACCGTCGCGGAGTACCGGGCCTCGTCGTGGCGGCAGCGGCTGGGCTACCGCCTGTTCCGGAACCCGCTGGTGATGTTCGGGCTCGGGCCGATCTACTCGATGATCCTGCAGCCGCGGCTCGTGTCTCGCTCGGCGCGGCCGCGCATCCGGCGCAGCGTGATCGCGACGAACGTCGTGCTCGTCGTGGTGGTGGGCGCGCTGTGCTGGCTGGTGGGGTGGCGCGAATTCCTGCTCGTGCAGACGCCCACCGTTCTGCTCGGCGGCGCTGCGGGTGTCTGGCTCTTCTACGTCCAGCACCAGTTCGAGGACGCCTACTGGCAGAGCTCTGGCGACTGGAGCTACGCCGAGGCGGCACTGCGGGGCAGCAGCTACCTGAAGCTGCCACGTTTACTGCAGTTCTTCACCGGCAGCATCGGGCTGCACCACGTGCACCACCTGAGCGCCAAGGTCCCCAACTACAACCTCCAGCGCGCGCACGACCAGAACCCGATCTTCCACGGCGTGCCCACGCTCTCTCTGTTGGACGGCCTTCGCGCCGTGCGGCTCAAGCTCTGGGACGAGGGTCGGGGGCGGCTGGTGACGTTCGCCGAGGCGCGCGCGAATCCATGGCCGATCGTGACGACCTCGAGTTCACCTACTCGCTGATCGATCGCATCTTCCGGCTCAGCCTGGGAGAGCTCGCCGACTTCAGCGGGGCCAAGTACGACGGCGACTTCTCACTCAGCCTCGACGAGGCCCAGCGCCGCAAGCACGAGTACGTGGCCGAGCAGATCGGGATCGGACCAGGGCGGCGCGTGCTCGACCTGGGCTGCGGATGGGGCCCGCTGCTCGCGTTCGTCCGGAGCCGGGGCGGTACCGGCGTGGGCGTGACGCTGTCCTCGGCGCAGGCGGCGGCCTGCCGGCGCCACGGCCTCGACGTCCACCTCCAGGACGCCCGCTTGATTTCGCCTGGCCGCTTCGGACCGTTCGACGTCGTCGCCAGCCTCGGCGCGTTCGAGCACTTCTGCTCACCGCAGCAGCAGCGCGCCGGGCGGCAGGACGAGGTCTATCGAGGGCTCTTCGCCCGGCTGGCCAGCCTGCTGCCCGACAAGGGCCGGCTCTACCTGCAGACGATGGTGTTCGGGCGCAACATGATCCCGCTGGACCAGATCGACATCACGGCGCCGCGAGACTCGGACGCGTGGTACCTCGCTCTTATGGAGCGCCAGTTTCCAGGCTCCTTCCTCCCCTACGGCGACGACCAGATCGTGCGCGCCGCGAGCCCGCACTTTCGGGTCGTCTCGAGCATCAGCGGCCGGCTCGACTACATAGAGACGATCCGCCAGTGGCGCACGCGGTTCGCGACGCCGAGCTTCAGAAAGACTCTGGTGAAGCTGCAGCTGCTGCCCCGATGGCTGTCCAGCCCGGACTTCCGGCTGGCCTTCACCTCGGGCGTGAGCGCCAACAGCGTTTGCTTCGAGCGGGAGCTGCTCGACCACTACCGGCTCGTGTTCGAGCGTCAGGACGTGAGGTCTCTGCGGTCCTGAATGCCGGTTCGGGTGCGCTGGGCCTTCTCGTCGCGACGGTCCTGCTCGTCGAGGTTGGCGGCGGCCTTCGGCAGGGCCTGCGCCGCCGCGCCCATCACCACACGGCGGCCGCGGAACTTGCCCTCGTAGTCGCGAATTGCCCGGACCTTGGCCGCATCCGCGTTCTCGAGCAGGCGCGCGACCTCCTCGGCCTCCAGGGTGTCGTAACCCGTCACAGGTTCGGGGCTGCGCATGTAGCGCAGCTTGTCGAGCACGACCGGGCGGTTGCGATGGGAGCGCTCGTAGTCCTCGACCTCGGCGAGCTCGACCTGCGAGAGCTGGCGGAAATGCGCGGTCACCTCCTTCTCCTGGAGACCGTCGTAGCCGGCGATCGGTAGCGATTGGGCAGCGGCGGGGTCCTCTGGCGCCGTCGTGTCGTCGACGGGCCTGGGGCGCAGGCCGCTCCGCAGTCGTTCGGAAATCCTCATGGTTGCCTTCGTCCCCTCGATGGCGGGTCGCGCGGGAGGCGAGGGGATGACCTGGCGAGCGAACTCTCTCCGACGACGATACCGGCTCAGCGCAACTGACAGCGAGGTTGCGGCGGTAAGCATCCGGACTCGTAGGTCGATGTCGGAGATGAGCATCGACCCCAAGGGCGCTCCCACCCGGACAACCCGATTCTTAACCTGCGCGACGCACGCCTCGAGTGTGCTTGAGTCGCCAACCCGAATGGCGGGGGAAGGTCACCCATGAGGAAGTCTCTGGCGCTTGTCGCTGCGCTTGCAGTGCTGACTGCCGGCTGTGCCGCGGACACGAAGCGCGCCACAAACGTAACGTCCAGTTCAGCCACTCTCAACGCCGAGGTGCGCTGCGATCCCGGCAGCCAGGGCACGGCGTGGTGGGAGCTGCGCGAGGCGGGCGCGGCAACATGGCGGCTCACGGGGGCCAATAGCCCGTTCTCGTGCCCGGACACGGACCTGGGCACGGTCCGGATCTCCAAGCACGTCGACGGGCTGCGGCCGGGCGTTCGCTATGACTACCGGCTGGCGGCGAACCCGGCGCCCACGGGCGGCCGGGTCTTCTATTCCGAGCAGGCGTCGTTCTCCACCCAGCGCTTCAGTCCCGGGTTGGTTGCGTCCGCGGATCATGCGCTGTCAGCGGCGGCTGCCGGTGAGCTCGGCGCCGAGGTCGTGCGGGTCGAGTTCGACATCGGCACGCCGGTGGCGTCGCTGCGCGGTAGCGTCGGCGCGATCGCGGATCAGGGCGCGCGGCCGTTGCTGCTCGCCGGCTTCCACGGCCGCATGCCGACCCAGGCGGAGGCCCAGAATCTCGCCACCTGGGCCGCCGAGTTCGGCCCCGGAGGCAGCTTCTGGGCGGGCCGCCCCGACGGCCGGCTCGCCGTACAGCAGATCGAGTTCGGCAACGAGACGTCGTACGCCCACCAGTACGGCGACACCTGGTCCGACCAGTCCTACATGCGACGCGCCGAGCTGTATGCCGTCCGCTTCGCGCAGGCGCATGCGGCGATCGCCTTCACGGGGCGTGACGTCGGCCTGCTCGCGCAAGCCGATGACGGCGGCACGGGCTCCTCGAACTGGGTCGACCACATGTTCGACGCCATCCCGAACCTCAACGAGCTCGTGGACGGATGGGCCGTCCATCCCTACGGGCCGCGCGACCGGTGGGAGCCGAAGCTCGACCGGCTGGTCGCGCAGACGGCAGCCAACGGCGCGCGGGGCACGATCCCAATCGACATCACGGAGTACGGGATCAGCTCCGCGAACGGCACGCCGCTCACCGACAACTACGGCTGGCCCGTGAATCTGACCTTCGACCAGGCTGCGTCCGCGCTCGACAGCACCATCGCGGCGATGCTCGCCGACCCGGCGATCGGCCCGCGGCTGCGGCTTTTCATGATCTACGCGGCCCACAACCTGCGCCCGCCGGGCACGACGAGGGAGCGCGAGCACAACTTCGGCGTGCTCCAGCACAACCTGGCCTTCAAGGGCGCCTACTCGACCGAGGTACGGGAGCAGTTGGAACGGTAGGCGCCGTCGTCCAGCCACGCCGGACGACGGGCGGTGGCCGAAACCCCCGGGCGCCGGTCGCGGCTAGCGGATCGGCGGCATGGGCGCGGCTGGTTTCGAACCAGCGACCTCTCGCGTGTGAGGCGATCCGCCTCCCGCTGCAACTTCCGCCTGTTTGCAGGGAAAAACCGGTGATCGAGGGCCGCTGCGAGCGCCGTAGATTGGAGGGGTTTGCTGGGAGTTCCCTTGGATTTGGGCCAGAGACGTACCGCTCTGGCCCAATCAGGGGGACGGACATCAGCAGCGCCGCGCTCGCATGGGGACGCGCAGCACTCTGGATTGATCACGTCAGTCGGAGGATGCCGCGATCGCAAGCACGCGAGGCTGTTGCATAAAGCCGTCTCGGAAAGAGCGCTGCCCGCTCGCGGAAGTGCATGCCAGAGAGGCTGAGCCGGCCCGCGTCGCGAGCCGCAGGTGGCGCGTGACGAACGACTTGGCCGTTTTCGGAGCCCGGCCTTAGAACGGATCCAGCGGGCTCGCCGGGGGTTTGTGCAACAGCCACACGCGATTGCGGGAGTGCGTGCCTTGTCAGGCGCCGCTTTCGCAGTTCGTCCTTTGCGAGGGCGTGCGGCGTCACGTCCCACGCTTTCGCTCGTCGCGCGAAGCGGGAGGGACACCCGCGCCTTCCCTTCCGGTGACGGTGGGCTGCTGCTAGGCGGGCGCACTTCAACTCGTCGCCTGACGCGGGGGCGAGCGGCGACCTTGTGCGCGTCGTCCCCGCCCGCCGCGTCGGGGTATCCCGGTCTACGGGAGTAGCCGGATGGTCAGCTCGGCTCCGCTGCCTATCTCCTTCTCTGTGGCGCTGCCGCGGGCGCCGTCGTAGGCGCCTGTTCCCCCGACGACGGCCAACGGGCGCTGCGCGGCGCCGACGAGGCCTGCGAGCGCGATCGTGCCGTCGCGGAGGGCCAGCACGATGTTGGCCTGGAGGCTCGCGTTCCCGAACCTGCGGCCGTTGACGACGACGGCGTGGGCGTACGACGTGCCGATGCGCGCCCCCCCCTTATGGTCGAGGACCGGGGTGCGGTTGACCAGCTCGTCTCCCGCCGACAACCGGAATCGGCGGCTCTCCGGGTTTTTGGACGGCGACTTCGGTGCGTTGTCGACGAGCGTGCTGCGCTCGCGGGCGATGTTCTCGAACAGCGTTACGGTGCGCCCGCCGGGCGTCTGGGCGCTGCCGGTCGCAGCAACGGCGATCGCGACGGCGGCGGCCGCGGCGGCCGCGAGCGTAAGGATCTTCATGTCACACCTCCTGGGTAGATGCCGATCACGCTACGGTCGCCGGCGACTGCGCGCATCGGGCCGCAGGCCGAGATCGGCTCGGGCCCCAGCGCGAGATCGAGCTCGTGCTCGGGGATGAGCCGGGAGGGGTCACAATCAACCCGAAGGCCGATGCGAGACGGCACCACCTCTCCTACGATCGCTCCGTGAAAACGCTCGCGCGTATCTGGCCGCGGCTGGCGATCTGGGGCCCCCCGGTCGTGCTCGGCGGGGTCGGGCTGTTCGAGATCTGGGTCGAGCCGATCTTCCAGCCGCCCCCATCGTTCCCCGGCCCGGTGGGGGTCCACACCGTCGGCGTGCTCGTGCTCGTCGCGGGGCTCTCGGTGAGAAGACGCGCGCCCGGCGTCGCCCTGGGCGCAGTGTTGGCCGATCTGCTCCTCGAGTGGGCGTACGGGCCCGAGGTGGTCTCGCTCCCGGCGTTCGTGGGAATGCTCGTCGCGTTCTACTCCGTGGGCGCGCACCGCGACCTTCGGGGCGCGGCGCTGCGGTTGGGGGCCGGTCTGCTCGTGCTGCTGGCGCTCGACGTGGTCGACGTGGCACGCGGTCACGGCACGGTGCTGGACGCCACCGGTGAATACCCGTTCGTGCTCGTGGTCTGGGGGGCGGGCGTAGCGGTCCGCAACATGCGCCTGCGCGCAAGCGACCTCGAGGACCGGGTCGGCCTGCTGGCGCGCGAGCGCGACGAGAAGGCGCGCGCGGCGGCGGCGCAGGAGCGCACGCGGATCGCGCGCGAGCTCCACGACGTCGTCGCGCACAGCGTCAGCACGATGGTGCTGCAGGCCAGCGGCGCGCGCCAAGTCCTGCGCTCTCATACCGACGAGGCGGACGACGCGATGCGCTCGGTCGAGCTCACCGGCCGCCAAGCGCTGCGCGAGCTGCGGCGCATGCTCGGGATCCTGCGCACCGACGACCGCCCGAGCCTCGACCCCCAACCCGGAGTCGCCGACATCGAGCTGCTCGTGGCGCGGATGCGAGACACAGGCTTGCCGGTGGAGCTGGAGGTATCCGGCGCCCCGCCCGGGCTCGCGCCGGGCCTTGACCTCACCGCCTATCGCATCGTTCAGGAGGCGCTCACGAACGTGCTCAAGCACGCCGGTCGCGTCGAGACCAGCGTGCGCGTCACGTTCGACGTCGACGCACTCGATCTGCTGATCCACAACTCCGGACCGACTCCTCGGCCGACGTCAAACGGCGGCGACCCCGGCCACGGGCTGATCGGCATGCGCGAGCGCGTCGCGCTTTACGACGGCAGCCTGCGGGCCCGACCGGACGACGACGGCGGCGGCGGGTTCACCGTCCACGCGCGCCTGCCGCTCGAAGGGGAGCGCGCATGACCATCCGCGTCCTGATCGCCGACGACCAGGCAATGGTCCGCACCGGGCTGTCGCTAATCCTACGTCCCTACGAGGACATCGAGATCGTCGGCGAGGCAAGCGACGGCCACGAAGCGGTGGAGGCGGCACGGCGACTGCGACCCGACGTCGTCCTGATGGATGTGCGCATGCCGCGCATGGACGGGATCGAGGCTACCCGCCGGCTGCTGGCCATGGGCGCCCCGCACCATCCGCGCGTGCTCGTGCTGACCACCTTCGACCTCGACGAGTACGTGTATGACGCGCTGCGCGCCGGTGCCGGCGGCTTCATGCTCAAGGACGAGCCGCCCGACCGGCTGCTCGCCGGCATCCGCATCGTCGCGGCCGGCGACGCGCTGCTCGCGCCGACCGTGACCAAACGACTGATCGAGGAGTTCGTCCGCCGCCCAACGCCCGAGAGCTTCGACGGCTCGGGGCTCGCCGACCTCACCGCGCGCGAGCGCGAGATCCTTGAGCAGCTCGCGCGTGGCCGCTCAAACGACGAGATCGCCGGCGAGCTCGTCCTCTCCCGCGCGACCGTAAAGACGCACGTCGGCAACATCTTCATGAAGCTCGACCTCCGCGACCGCGCGCAGGCCGTCGTGTTCGCCTACGAGAGCGGGCTTGTGCGACCGAGCCAGACGAACGAACCCGCCGCTGGCTCGTAGCCGGGGACGGACACGGGCGCACCGATCCCCGCTTTTGCTCCCGCGCGTATTGCGGAAGTCTCCGCTGTTGCTCAGCTCACTGCCGGAAAGGACGACGAGCAACCGTCTCCGCTCGGGTGCCTCAGACGCCTGCTCCGGCTCGATAGGGCGTATCAGACTGGCCTCTCGCGCAGCCGCGCGCGCGACAGGCCGGGCAAAAGCGCCCTCCAAGTGAGCATTTTTTGGGCCAGACGCTCCGTGGGCGCGCCTTAAGAGTGGCGAGCGGGCCTTAACGAAATATGCCTATTTCCAGGCACTTTCGGGATGGGCGCGGCTGGGTTCGAACCAGCGACCTCTCGCGTGTGAGGCGATCCGCCTCTCGTTGCAGCTTTGGCTTGTTTCCAGGGAAAAACTGGGGCGACCGTTGCTGTCGACGGAGCGCCGATTGAACGCATTTGCTGGGAGTTCTCGGGTTTTTGGGCCAGAGACCCACCCTTCTGGCCCAAAACCGAGGCCAGCGAACGAACTGAGTGCCGCGCCCGAAGGGATGCCACCACAGTGCCGCTTGCATGGGCGGTCTCAAACCACCGCCGCACCACCCGAGACGGTCAGCGATTCGCTGACCAACTAAGGAGGTGCGGTGATGCCAAAGGGCCACGGCCTGAGCGAGGCCACGAAGGACGGGATCTGGGAGCTGCGATCGGAGGGGGTGAGCGATCGCGAGATCGGCCGCCGGCTCGGCCTTCCCCGGGGGACGGTGAGCAACCACCTGGCGAGAACGGGAGGCATCCGGCCCAGAGCCCGCCGGCGCCCCGAGAGGTGCCTGAGCCTCGAAGAGCGCGAGGAGATCTCGCGCGGGATCGCCCGCGGGCACTCGGCCCGCGCCATCGCCCGGGCCCTCGGTCGCTCGCACACGACGATCGTCCGTGAGATCAACCGCTGCGGCGGGCGGCGGCGCTACCGCGCCCACGCCGCAGACCGCGAGGCCTGGCGCCGCTCGCGGCGGCCGCGGCCGACGAAGCTCGAGCTCTGTCCCGAGCTTCGCGGGGTGGTCGACGAGCGCCTCCAAGAGGACCACTCGCCCGAGCAGATCGCGGGCTGGTTCCGGCTCCGCTACCCCGACAATGAGGCGATGCACGTCTCCCACGAGACGATCTACCGGGCGCTTTACGTCCAGGCGCGGGGGACGCTTCGGCGGGAGCTGACCCGGCACCTGAGGCGAGGTCGGTCAAGGCGCTATGCCCGCTCGCAATCGTCAAAGGGCCAGGGCCAGGGCAAGCTCACCGGGATGGTGATGATCTCCGAGCGCCCGCCGGAGGTCGACTCACGCGCCGTGCCCGGCCACTGGGAGGGCGACCTCTTGATGGGCGGCAGGACGAGCGCGATCGCGACCCTGGTCGAGCGCCAGACCCGCTACTGCCAGCTCGTCGCGCTCCCCGAGGGCAGCGGCGCCGTCGAGGTCTGCGACGCGCTCAAGCAGAGCATCACCACCCTGCCGGCCCAGCTTCGCCGCTCGCTCACCTGGGATCAGGGCTCGGAGATGTCAGAGCACCGGCGCTTCTCGGTCGAGGCCGGGGTCGAGGTCTACTTCTGCGACCCCCGAAGCCCCTGGCAGCGGGGCTCGAACGAGAACACGAACGGCCTCCTTCGCCAGTACTTCCCGAAGGGAGAGAGCCTCGCCGGAGTGGGCCAGGAGCGCCTCGACGAGGTCGCCGAGAAGCTCAACGGCCGCCCGCGCGAGACGCTCGGCTTCGCAACCCCGGCGGAGAAGCTCGCCGAGCTGATCGACGGCCTTAACGAGGCCGGCGCCGAGCGCTGACTTCGCTTCGGCCTACGGCCTTCGCTCGACAGCGCTCGGAAGCAGATGGGAGGATGCGAGACGTCAGGGGTGGTGCAGCGACCGGTTGAGGTCGCACATGAAAGCGGCGTTCCGGCGGCCTCCGCGCCGCACTTTCCCTTTCGCTGCATTCGGAAGCGGGACCTTGGGATGGGTCGCAGCTTCGCGCCGTGTCCCTGTTTCGCTATCGGGGCAGTGGGCATC
>JACCSF010000028.1 GCA_013813135.1 Thermoleophilaceae bacterium
CAAGTTCAGCGGCGAGATCCTCGTGATGAACGCGGAGGCCTGCGGCAAGAACTACAAGGGCGGGTTCATGCTCTACGACGTCACGAACCCGCTGAAGCCGGTCAAGCTCAAGGAGGGCTTCGGCGACCGCACCGGCTCCGACGCGCACCAGACCCACAGCGCATTCGTATGGCAGTCGGGGGACAACGCCTACCTGGTCACGCAGGACGAGGAGGACCTGTCGGACGTCGACATCTACGACATCACGAATCCGCGACGGCCGCGGCTGGTCAGCGAGCTGGACCTCAACGACTTCGATGTCGCTCAGCCCGTGCTCAACCTGGCTGACTCGATGCTGCACGACATGACCGTCAAGTGCATGACGAGCGGCGCCTACGCGGGCAAGTGCATCATGCTGGCGTCCTACTGGGACGGCGGCTACGTGCTCCTGGACGTCACGGATCCGGCGAACCCGGTCTTCCTGGGCGACACCGACTTCGCGAGCATCGATCCTGAGCTGCTCGAGCAGACGGGCATCGCGATCACTCCAGAGGGCAACGCCCACCAGGCCGAGTTCACGGACGACAACCGGTTCTTCATCGGCACCGATGAGGACTTCTCGCCGTACCGGGCGCTGCTGCGCACCGACGACGGCGGCGAGTATGCGGCCGGCGAGTTCGGCTGGACGGTCCCGATCAACGAGCTGTACGGGACCCTGAACGGCCCCACCGTCTTCGGTGGGTACGGATGCCCGGCCGACCGGGGATCGATCCCGGAGGCCTCGGTGCTCGGACCGCTCGCGCCGGGCGAGGAGGCGATCCTCGTGCTCCAGCGCGGCCCGGTCGGCGATCCGAGCCAGAGCCAGGACGCGTGCTTCTTCTCGGAGAAGGTCGAGACAGCGCAGTTGCTCGGCTACGACGCGGTGATCATCGCCAACCACCACAGCGGATCGCTCGGAGGTGAGGGTCCCGACACGTACTTCTGCGGCGGTCAGGGGCACACCTTCGACATCACGATCTCGGCGCTCTGCGCCGGGCACCGGGCGATGCACGAGCTGTTCGACGATCCGGACGCGTCGGACAACTTCACCTACCCGGAGAGCGTGCCCGCAATCGGGACGGTTGGAGACCGGATCACGGTCACGACCCAGTTCGACGGGTGGGGATACGTCCACCTGTTCGACGCCGCCACGTTTGAGGATCTCGACACCTACGCGATCCCGGAGGCGATGGACCCGGCGTATGCCTCGGGCTTCGGCGACCTATCCGTGCACGAGGTGGCGACGGACCCAACCGACCCCAGCCTCGCGTACCTGTCGTACTACGCGGGCGGCCTGCGCGCGGTCCAGATCCAGTGCTCGAACCCGGCGGACACGAGCACCTGCGAGCTCGTGGAGGTCGGGGGATACCTCGACCCGGCCGGCAACGACTTCTGGGGCGTGGAGGTCATCCCAGACCCCGCTAACCCGGGAGAGGTGCTCATCCTGGCCAGCGACCGCGACTACGGGCTGTTCATTTTCCGCGACCCGTGAGCACGCGCGTCAGCGCGCTGTGAGGACACGGAGGGCCGGTGGGACCCGGCCCTCCGTCTCGAGATCGTCGTCATCCGAGACCAGTGAGGTGAGGCGCTCGATGTCGTGAGTCCGCTCGTACCCGACGCCTCGCATAGCGAGGACCGCCTTCAGGAACATCTCGATCGCCTGCTGAGCATGGAAGCCGACGATGCGATCAGGTACTTCAGTGTCGGCAATCAGGCGCGTCGCGGCTGGTTCCTCTCGGGCGCTCTCCAGAAATCGAGATCGCTGCCAGCCCGAGCGTTCCCCCGAGCGTGGGACCCAAACAGAACGATTTTGGCGTGCGGCCCCCCGCTTCCCTGGCCAGGATCCCTGCAGCCTTGGTGATCATCTCCTCGATGGTCATCGCTACCTAAGGTAAGCCACGAGGCGGGCGTCTCGCACGCCCGTCTTCGGGTGCGACGGCGCCAGAGCGTCGTCGCAGACAGAACGCCCTGCTCGGCTCACCCAGCCGTACGGCGGCCCACGCGCCTCCCGCCGACCCTACCTTCTTGATCGGCCACGCATCGCTGATACCCCGTCCGAAAACTCGCAGCGGCGTGAGCGCTGCTAGTCCAAGGTGTACGTAACCGGCGTCTTGGGCCCGACGTCTGCGTAGGGAGAGTTTGTGGGCGCCGTCTGAATACTCCTCAGCGCGCCTGTCGGTGAGGACGCGCTCCCTCCTGAGGGCAAGCGGGCATCAGCTCAGCACCGACCGAGACGACCCCGTGTCGTCCCAAGCGGGCGTGTCCGGCGCGCAAGCGGAGACGCTTGCTTCCATGGGATCCCAACACTCTCCCGGGCTGGCGCGACTGGTTTGTGGCCGAAGCGGGCGGGTGCGGCCCGGTCGCCGACGATCGTCGCCCGCTTGCCGGCGCAGCTGGCCACTGCGGCGAGGGCATCGAGCGCGGAGGAGCCACCACCGGTCCCGCCGCCGGCCGGACGGGGGCCGGACGCAGCTCGTCCGTCGCGCAGCGTCCTCAAACGACCGCGTCAAGGCGCGCGGCGAGATACGCGTCGAAGTCCGGACCGGCCGGGTTCCGCATTACCGTCTCCAACCAGGCGTCACGCTCGAAACTCATGATCGCCAGATCCCAGACGCAAGCTGTGAGCGCGTCCGGCCCGGCGGGCGAGAGCTCGGTCGGTCGCTCTTCGGGGGCGACGTAGATTTGGTGGTGAAGCTCGTTCTCGTCCGCCCACCAATCGACGAACGAGAAGCAGCCGCCGCGTCCATCATGCGCGCAGGCGAACCCCACCGCGTAACGGCCCTCGCCATCGGCGGGGCTGGGAAGGACCCGTCTGGCCAGCCGCTTCGTGGCCTCTACCAGCTCCAAGCGCGGCGCCGATCGCTCGCAGGCGGCTCCGTAGAGCTTGATCTGCCAGCCACCGACCTCGACCAGCTCCAGGAACCTGATCGGCCGGGGTCGATAGCCAGCGTCAAACATCACCCTCCCCTCCTCCGGCGTCGCCCTTGAGCTGCCGCCGCCCACACTCGAGGTGGTAGACGACCGCCGCGTACGTGGCCAGCCAGGCGTCACCCGTTTGTATGGCGCGCGCGTACTTCAGCCAGCCTAGGAATGCGTTTGCGGCCCCGATGTGCAGCCGCGCGCGCCAGGATGTGCCGAGCACTGATGGCGGGAGCGCGTGCTCCACCCAACCGGCGAACCACTCGAGCACCGGGTTGTCATGAAGTTGTAGGACTCCGGGCTTCACGACGAGTGGCTCCCCGGGACCCGGGTCCTCCGTATCGAGGAGCGCCTCCGTCTTGCCGGTCTCGATCGCGCGCAAGATCGCTGACATCGCGTGGATGCTGTGCAGAAGAGTGGCGAGGTCGTAGACCGGGTCGCAGAACCCTGGGTCGCCGACATCGTTTCCGTCCCATACCACGCGGGGATCGATGAGGACCACCTTCTCCCCCGCCTCGTCGAGGAGCATGTTCGGCAGGTGCAGATCACCGTGGATGTAGGCGCCTACAGGCTCGAGGAGCGCGTCCAGGTTCCGTTCCAGGAAGTCGACCTGCTCCCGGAAGGAGCGGCAGGTGAAACCCCCGTCCAGGACAACCCTACGAGCTAGCAGCGACTCGAGCTCGCCGCCGACCAGAGATGCGAAGGTGGCTTGGGCATCGTCGCGCCCGGGGATGTCCAGGAAGCGCCCGAGGTAGTGGTACCGCGCCACGCGTGGGACCTCGGGGCGGAAGGTGAGCTCGTAGAGGGCGGCGACTCGCTCCACAAGCCCCGCGAGCAGCTGCCGGCGGTCGGTGCGGAGGACGGTCCGGGCATCGTCCTCGAAGACCAAACTGTCGAGAGGAACCGGGTTCACCGCCTCCATCAGGTACCAAGCGGGATTCTCCTCGGTGCAGATCGAAACCACCGCCGGAAACAGCCGCTCGAGCCGATGCTCCTCGAAGAGCCGGTTGATGCGATCGATGTATCCGGCCTCCGAGGCGATCACGTCCGGAGCGGCGAGCTTGGAGACGAGGTCAAGATTCACTTCGACGCGCGCGATGCCGACAGAGTCGGCGCCGGGCGCCAGGAGCTCCCGAACGTCCACCGACGAAGGCAGGCTCGAGCCCTGCGCCAGATGGGCCAAGGCGGCGTCCCGGTAGCCGCTGAGCCTCCGCCCCATGGCGATGTCGAAGGACTTCCGCACGTGCGCGAGGACATCGCTGACCCCGGTCATTCGAACGCCGGTTCGGTCCGGGAACACCACGAAGCTCGAGCGGGCGGAGTAGCGGCGGTCACCGCGCTCCACGGCGGGCAGGATCCCCCCAAGGAGGTCCTGGGGGACGATGCCGACAGGGAAGCTGATCTCAGCGCAACCCGAGGGAGGGACGCTCGGCTCCGTCGAGAGGCCGATCACGTGCACGCCATGCTGCTCGAACGTCGAGGTCTCCTCGAGGATCGCGCAGACCTGGGTCGTGCAGCCGGACAGTTCGAGGTGGAGATCCCCCACGCCCTGCCCGGGATAGGCGAACACGACCGAGTAATGGTCACCCAGCTGCGCGTCGACGATCCCGCTCAGTTGCAGGATGCGCTCCAGCTCGCCCACGGCGACCTCATCGAGCGCCGTCAGCTCCGATCCCCCAGGATCGGCTCCCGCGATCGGCTCAGCGCCGTATTGAGCGCCTGACCGCCACCGCAGCTCGTGCACGGCCGGTACTCCCGGGCGTTCGTCGGGGGCTCTCGGCTCGATCTCGACGAACTCGTGGCCGCCCGTCGCCGGCGCGAGGCTCGCGACCAGTTCGTTGACCAGTACCTGATCGGGCCCGGCGCGGCGGCAGAGCTCCCGAGCGATCGCGGCGGCGCCTCCCAGCAGCGCGGCCTCCTCGGATGGCGCCTCCCCAACGCTGATGCCGGACCGGACGGCCACGCCGCGCTCGGGGTTGAGTCGTGCGTGGTGGGCCGCGAACTGCTGCATGAGCGTCACGCAGCTCAGCGCCTTGAGGACGCTCGCGAAGGCGATGACCAGCCCGTCGCCAGTCATCTGAAGCTCCTTGCCCTCCGAGGTCCTCGCGGCGTCGCGCATGAGCTGCAAGCCAGTCACTCGGACGGCGGCTGCGGCCTCCTCGTCGATATGGCCGGCCAGCCGATCGGCCTCGACTAGTTCCGCGACCACGATGGTGAGGGTGCCCGACAACGGCGCGCCTTTCCCCTGACGGGTCGAGTCATCGACCTCTCCCTCGAGTAGCCGCTGATGCAGCTCCACGGTCTCGGCAGAGGGAGTGGCGCCAAGCTCATCCCGAAGCAGCTTGCGAAGCGCCTCGTAGGCGGCCAGTGCCTCGGGCGGGTCGCCTCGGGCGGCGAGACTGCGCATCAGCAGCTGGTGAGCCGATTCGCGATAAGGCGAGATGCCGATGAGATCACGAGCCGCACGCTCGGCGGTCGCGAGCGCTGGACCCCCTAGCCGCAGCGCCGCCTCAGCTCGGCACTCGAGGGCGCGAAGGCGGGTGCCGGCCAGCGCCTGGCGGTGCTCTTCGATCCAGTCTCCCTCGAGGCCTGGGAGCAGCTCGCGTTCGGCGACTTCGAGCGCCGCGGTCGCCGCCATGCTGGCACCAACGAGGTCGCCCCCCTCGAGCCGCTCCTCCGCGCGCGCGATCGCGTCGGTTGCCTCCTCCACGTCGATGCAGCTCCTGGGGGAGCACCAGCCGAATCTCCGCCCGGCCCTCGATGACGTCGGGGCCCAGCGCATGACGCAGGCGTGACAGGAGCGTTGCCAGCGCGGCCTCCGGGTTCTGCGGCAGCTGCTCGGGCCAAACGGCCGCGATCAGCGCATCCCGCCGTACCGGCCGCTCGCGGTTGAGGGCCAGGTACGCCAGGCAGAGGCGGGCACGATCACCGCTGAATGCTCCGTCGAGGCGCCGTCCGGCAACCTCCGCCGAGACCCTTCCGCAGAGCTCGATGCGGCCGCGATGAGTGGGCCCCACCAAGGCGCCCCCAGCGTAGCCCTCGCTCGCCCTCGTGGCAGCGGTGCGGTCGATGCCGCCCGGTTCGCTCACGAGGTCGCCCTCGGTCGCAGCGTCGGATTCGGGTCGCCCGATGTGCCGCCGATGGACGGCACGGTCGGGTGTCGTGCCGACGAGGGTCTTGTCGGGTGGCGTCTTCACGAGAGCTTGCATACCACTCTAAGCGCGGCACCTTTCAAGCAGATGCCGTACACCTTTCACGGACGGCGTCGCGAGCCGTAGCTGAGGCTTTCGTTCGGCCAGGCGCCACCATGACTGGAGTCGAGCTCGCGGCGAGACCACGGGCAACCGTCCGAAGTCGTTTGCGGGGATCAGTGCCCGGGACTCGGGTTCCTCGCCGCGCACTTCTCGGTCCCGCCGCCGCCCGCGACCGTCATCGTTCCTCGGACGCCCAGCTCCTTGTGCTTCCCGATCCGGAGGTACCACTGGTACTCGCCGGGCTTGTCGAGCTCGACCTCGAGTGGCCGGCTTGCCCGGGCAGGATCTGCTCGCTCTTCGCCTCTTCGCCCGGGGCCTCGACCTCGAGCGGGTGAGTCGCATGCGCGACGACCGGAGGCGAGATTGCACGTCGCGCGCTGCTGTCGCACGCTTTTGCTTCCGCGCGTGAATGGGACAGCGCGTCGTCCGTCGGGCTGACCGGTCAATAGTGCCGCAATCCCATGGAGGCGACAGCGAGCTTCGAGGCTAGTAGGACTGTCGGTGCTCGTCCAACGCGGAAGCGCCGCTGGCGTCTCGGCCTCGGCCGTTCGGTTACCGCGTATGGGCGGCGGCTAACGCCCGATCGTCTGCGGAAAAGTCGCCGTCACCAGCCGGCGAGTGCTCCATGTGCCAGGCGACGGACTCGCCTACGCACTCGGCAGGGTCGCGGTGGACCCAGCCCAGGGCCTCTTCAGCCTTCGCAGCGCTCGCCAACCAGTGTTGAGCGATGTCCCCCGTGATGTCGAGGTCGCTCGGAAGGGCGTTGTCAGGCACGCAGACAAGTTCGAGGTCGGCACCCGCTGAGGCGACGATCTGTTCTATCCACATCCGTAGCGGCGCGCACTGGCCCTCGCAGAGGTTGAACACCTCAGGCGAGGCGGTCCACTGTTCGACGGCAAGCCGGATGCCGCGGGCGAGCTCGGGCGCATACCCGCGGGACCACAGCCACCCGCCGGCGCCGACGGGCAACTGCTTGCGTCGGCCGTGCACGCGGCGGAGGACGAAGCCCTCGCGGTGCTTGAAGTCGTAGGGGCCGTACACCATCGGCAGCCGACACACGGTTGCTCCGCGCTCGAGGTAGGCCGCTTCGACATCGAGGTTCTCGTAGTCGGACGGGTCGTAGTCGTAGCCCTCCATCACGTAGGTCCGATCGGGTGGTGGACTGTCACGCACAGGGCTCATCTCGGTGAGCGGGACCGCGTCAGTGACCGTACCCGCCCACACCGAGGCGGCCGCTCGGTAGACGTCGATGCTCGACACCGCAACGAGCCGCGGGCCCTCAGGCACCGCCGCGAGGGCCATCGTCGCATCGGTTCGAGTCATCGCCGACATGTCGACGACGCCATCGGGTCGGAACCGGCGAAGCTCCCCCGCCCGGCTCGCGAGGTCGTGGCGGTGGGCGTGCAGATGCGGAACGTCCGCAAGGCCAACCGGCTCGTGCTTACCGCGGTGCACGATCAAGACGTCATGTCCCGCTGCGACGAGCTCCGCGACGACAGCACGGCCGACGAACCGTGTACCGCCGAGCACGATCAATCGCATGGCCGGACCATAGGGTGATCGACGCGATGGACGAGCCAGCTCTTCGGCGCTTCTGCTTCCCATGCACGCGGGCGTCCGCCAAGCCTGCCTGGAGGCTCCTGCATTGAAACGAGGAGCGGAAGCTCCAATGCCCTGAGAGCACAGTGTCGCTTCCCATGGAAGCAACACTTTTCCAGCGGTCGAACGAGAGTGCCGTGTCGCGCGATACGCAGAAGCGGACGGCGGATCAGCCCGCGACACAGAAGACGATCGAGACCACGATCGCCAGCGCCGCGAGGATGGCCGCAGTGGTGGCCTGCCCGCCATGACCCTCCTGTGAGGCGCGAGCGCGGCCCGTTGCCGCCAATGCCAGTGCCGGCACCCCGAGCGCGAACGGTAATCCGGTCCAGAAGACTGCGACGGTGATCAGGGACAGCACGCCGAGTATGAGCGCGCGTCGAGCGGGCTTGTTGTCGCCGCCCGGATCCGCCTCGCTAGCGGGGACGAAGCGCATCAGCAGCACCGCCGCGATGACAGACGCAACGGCGCTCACGATGAGCCAGCCCACCACGTCGCTCTCGCCCTCCTCGTTATTCGTCACGTCGAGCACGTAGCCGAACAGCAGCGCCACGAAAATGAGCGCGGCAGTGGCGGCGGCAAGCGTCCGGCGCGACAGCGTGCCAAGGGCTTCCAGGCTGATGGTGCGACGCTACCGGAACGCGGCGCTCGGGGAGCACGCATAGGTCCGCGCTTCCGCTTCGCGCGATTTGCAGACGCGACGGCGGCACGAATTGAGCCGCCTGCTCGTCGTCCGTAGCGGGCACCTCCGAAAGCCAAGCGAGACGCTCGTTCGTCGCGCGAAGCAGCAGTTGCCTGGCATTCACGCTTTCCAGCGCGGGTTGCGAGCCATCAAGGCGCCCTCCCGCGGTACGCTTCATTGACTTGCAGACCCCAGAGGCCCTAGCGTCTCGATTCAAGGGACAGACTAGGAGGGGATGATGTTGAAGCTGCGCGCGGTGATTGTTCTGCTTGTTTCCGCAATGGCGACGATCGCCTTGTTCGTGGATAGCGCGTCGGCAACTCACGCTGGTGCGCTGGTGACTTGCGACAACGGAGACACGTACACGCTCCGTGCCGTCGACAACGGCGCCGGGTTTCAGTCTCCCAAGCAGGGCGACGTCCTGATCTTCAAAGAGGGAGGCGTGCTCACGGTCCTTCGTCTTTCGGTGAACGGCGATCTGCGGTTCAGCTTCGCGGAGACCGGTCGAGCGAAGAACGCGGTGACTGAGGTCACGTGCTCGTTCACGATCGGGGCAGGGGCTTTCTTCGAGGTGACGGGTGTCCTGAACGCCCGCTAGAGCGTCGCACTCACTGCTGCTGTCCTCGTGGACGCGGGCCCCTGCTAGTACCGGTTCTTCGATGTGAGCCGCAAGTCGGGCGGCGTGGTGAAGGCGATGCGCTTCACTCCATGGCGCGGCAGTGCGAGGCGAGCTTTCCGTGAGGTAGTCGAGAGTGGCGCTTCGCGTGATTGCGAGCGTCCGCCTGGGGATCGCCGAGGCTTGCGCAAGGGACGACGAGCGGGCGCCTGAGACGACCTTCAGCGGAGGTGGTGGACCTCCTGGAGGCTGTAGACCGGGGTTTCGATGCCCTCGGCGCGCGCCTTGAGCTGGAGCGCGAGGTAGAGCGAGTAGTGCCGCGACTGGTGCAGGTTCCCGCCGTGGAACCAAAGCGCCTCCTGCTGCGTGGGCTTCCACATGTTGCGCTGCTCGCCCTCCCACGGACCGGGGTCCTTGGCGGTCCCAGAGCCGAGTCCCCACACTTTGCCCACCTTGTCGGCCACCTCCTGGGAGATCAGGTCGGCTGCCCAGCCGTTCATCGAACCGTAGCCGGTGGCGTACACCACGAGGTCGGCCGGCAGCTCCGTCCCGTCGCGCATCACCACGGAGTCCTCGGTGAGGTGGTCGACCGTGCCTGACTGCAGCTTGATGTCGCCGCTGGCCACCAGCTCCGACGCGCCGACGTCGATGTAGTAGCCCGACCCGCGCCGCAGGTACTTCATGAACAGGCCGGAGTCGTCTTCGCCGAAGTCGAGGTCGAAGCCCGCCTTCTCGAGCCGGTCGTAGAAGTCGGCGTCCCGCTCGCGCATCTGGTTGTACAGCGGGATCTGGAACTCGTGCATGATCCGGTACGGGAGCGACGCGAAAATCATGTCGGCCTTCTCCGTCGTCACGCCGGAGGCGACGGCTTCCTCGGAGTAGAGCGCCCCGAGCCCGATGTCCATGAGCGTGTCCGAGCGCACGATGTGCGTCGAGGAGCGCTGCACCATCGTTACGTCCGCGCCGGCCTCCCAGAGGGCGGCGCAGATGTCGTGCGCGGAGTTGTTGGAGCCGATGACCACGGCCTTTTTGCCCTTGTACGCGTCCGGCCCGGGGTGGTCGGAGGAGTGGTGCTGCTCGCCCTTGAACTCGTCCATCCCGGGAAACTCGGGAACGTTCGGCTTGCCGGACATCCCCGTCGCCATGACCAGCTGCTTGGGCCGCAGTGTGACGTCCGCGCCGTCGCGTTCGACGACGACGATCCACTCGCCGGCCTCCTCGTCGTACTTCGCGCTCTTCGCCGTCGTCGAGCTCCAATAGTTGAGCTCCATCACGCGTGTGTACATCTCGAGCCAGTCGCCGATCTTGTCCTTCGGCGAGAAGACGGGCCAGCTCTCGGGGAACTTGATGTACGGGAGGTGGTCGTACCAGACGGGATCGTGGAGGCAGAGCGACTTGTAGCGCTTCCGCCACGAGTCGCCGGGGCGCGCGTTGCGCTCGACGATGATCGTGGGCACCCGGAGCTGGCGCAGCCGGGCGCCGAGCGCGATGCCGCCCTGCCCTCCACCGACGATGACGACGTAGGGCTGGGTCTCGTACCCGAGCTCCGCCGCCTCGCGCTCGCGGCTCTCGAGCCACGTCTCCCGCTCGGGGTCGGCCCCGTGCTCGACCCCCTTCGGCCGCCGGCCCGGACCGGCCTGCTCATGGCCCTTGAGCTCGTCGAGGGTGGTGAGCAGGGTCCACGCCTTGCCGTCGCGCAGCCGGAGGTGTCCGTGGCCGCGGCCGACCTCGGTCTCGAACTCGATCCAGGCCTCGGTCACGCCCTCGGCCTCGGCCGGCGGCTCGGTGGTGCGAAAGCCGCGGGGCTTCACGTGCCCGAGCGTGTGATCAAGCATGTCCTTGACGCCTGCCGGACCCTCCACGGTCTTGATGTTCCAAGTGAACGAGACGAGGTCGCGCCAGAAGCCGTCGTCTGCGAAGAGCTGTGCCGCGGCGGAGCTGTCGCCTTCGGTCAGCGCGTCTTCGAAGCGCGACAGCCACTGGTCGACGTCGGCGGCGACGGGCTGGACGGCGGTGTCGGTCATGGTCTCCTCCTCCAGTGACGGGACAACGCCATTGTTGCCGAGCCGAGCCGCCATGGCACGCAGCGGGCGCCGCGGACCCGCCCTGCCGCCTTCGCGTGATTGGAGACCTGGTCGGCACTCGCCGCGACTCATCCAGAGTGCCGCATTCCGATGAAGGGGGGTCGACGCGGAGGCCGCTCCCGCGAGCGCAATGGACGACACGCGGTCGTCCGCCCTGGCGTCGTTCCCGCTCTCGCTTCTGGGCAGAAGCGGGCGGGGCGCCGTTTGCTCGCGGTGCGCCGCGCGGCTGGTGGGCACCGACACTCAGCTCAGGACTGCTCGCGGTAGCGGTTGGCACGCCGCCCGCCGTCACGGGACGAATGACACCAGCCGCGCCCGGCGCGCGGCCTCGATCATCGCTGGCCCCGTCGCAGCTCGTTACGGAGATCGAGTGCGGGCCGAGGTCGCCGTCGATCAGGTGCCCGTAGGTCTCAAGCGTGAACGCGGGCGAATGGTGGCCCATCCAGCGTTGGAGGCGCAGCACGCTCAACCCGGACTCGATCAGCAACGAGGCGCAGGTGTGGCGCAGCGTGTGGAAGTGGAAGCCGACGCCGGACAGGCCCGCCCGCTCGGCTGCCGGCGCAAGCACCCGCCGGCGGAGGCTCCCCACGTCCGCGGCGCTCCTGCGCGCCGCCCCGGGAAGACAAGCGCGTCGTCGGCCGCCTCCGCCGGCCGCAGCGCGCGCACGGTCGCCACAGCTCCGACGGCAACGGCACCAGCCGCGCCCCATGGCGCGACTTCGGCGCGCCCACGATCCCGCGAACGATCGCGCAGCTGACCTGCAACCGCGGCGATCTGGAGTCGAGCTCGAGGTCGCTCCAGCGCAGCGCGATCGCCTCGGAGACCCGCAGCCCGGCCGCGGCAAGCAGGTCAAAGAGCGGCCCCCACTTCGGCGGCATCTCGTCGAGCAGCCGCGCGAGCTCGTCGCGCGTCAGGAAGCGTCGCTCCTTGAACTCCCACGCGCGGCCGCCGCGGCGGCGCGAGCAACACGACGCCGTCAGAGGGGTTCTGCTGGGGCATGCCCTCGGCGACCGCGGCGTCCAACGCGGCCCGCAGCGGCGTGAGCGCGTTGGCGACCGAGCGGTCACAAGCCGCCCCCCGGTTACGGCCGGGCAAGCTCGTCAGCCAGTCAACGAACCGCTGCACGGCTGCGCGGTCGAGATCGCGCAGCCGCAGCTCGCGGTCGAAGCGCGAATCAGGCGCCTGACCACACGACGATCGCGCGCTTCCGTCAGCGCCACGAGACGGCGCTCGCCGACTTGTTCGGCGACGTGCTGGCGCTCTGCGCGGAGGCCGGCCTGGTCGAGGTTGGGGTCGTCGCGGTCGACGGCACCAAGGTCCACGCGAACGCCTCTCATCACGCGACGCGCGACTACGCCCAGATCGCGGCGGAGATCCTCGAAGAGGCCGACGCCGTCGACGCCAGGGAGGACGAGCAGTGCGGCGAGGGTCGCGGCGATTATATTAATACAGAGCTGTCGACCGAGG